>CAMBWJ010000207.1 GCA_945871545.1 uncultured Clostridia bacterium
GTAGACGGCGGCCTCCTCGTTCACGGGCGCGGGGGTGTCCGTGGGTTCCGGCGTGACCGTGGCGCTGGGGACGGGGGTCGGGGTCACGTTGGTTTGGCTCAGGGGCAGCAGGTCGGGCCGGGGCCGGTTCATGCGGCTCATGGAAAACAGCGCTGCGCCCAGAAGAATCACCAGCGCTGCGGCCACGGACAGCATGCCCGCCACCCTGCGCCGCCGCGCAGCGGTGCGTGCGCCCCGAATGCAGCCCAGGCGGATGGCCTCGCCCACGCAGTCGGGGGTCTGCGGGAAGGCCCTGTCGAAATCGATTCGGTTCATGCTTGTTCATCTCCCGCGTTGAGGATTTTGCGCAGGCTGTTGCGGGCCTGATGCAGCCGGGACTTGGCCAGGGTGTAGGGAATGTCCAGGATCCGGCCCACGTCCGAGAGGTCGTAGCCCTCCAGATAGCGCAGCAGCAGCGGCAGGCGGTACTTCTCCGGCATGCTTTTCAGCGCCTGATGCAGGTGCACGTCCTCGACCATGGAGTCCTGCCGCGACGGGCTGACCTGCTCGTCCAGCGGCGACAGCCGCAGCTTCTGCTTCCGCTGCAAATTGCGGCACTCGTTGACCAGGATGCGCGCGAGCCAGGCCTCGAAGCGCGCCTCCTCCTTCAGGGAGCCGCGCTTCATCCAGCCCTTGAACACCGCCTCCTGAATGGCGTCGGCACAGTCGGCGTCATTCCACAGCACGGCGCGGGCGATGTGGTAGAGCTTGCGCTCCATCGCCTGCACCCGGGCCATGTACTCCTGGTCGTTCATGGTAACACCTGCATTCGTCTTTGCTGGAGCGCGCACCCTCGCGCGCTCCGCCGGGTTATCGCTGCACTATTGGATGCATACCGGGCAGGCTTGCTTCCCCGCGAGGATCGCGTCCTCCGCGAACACGGGAGAGGCATTCTGCATGCCGCAGCAGTCGGAGATACGGTGGTAGTACCTGCCCTTCGCGGTGGCGTAGCAGGTCGCCGCGACGCACACCGGGCAGGCCTCCTTGCCCGCGAGGATCGCGTCCTCCGCAGTCACGGGGGAGGCGTTCTGCATGCCGCAGCAGTCGGAAACGCGGTGGTAGTACCTGCCCCGGGGCGTGGCGTAGTATGCGCCCTCGACGCACACGGGGCAGGCTTTCTTGCCCCGCGCCGCCGCCTGCGCCTCCGTCAGCAGGGAGGCATTCTGCATGCCCTGGCAATGGGAATCGAGGTGGTAGTACTTGCCCTGCTCGGTGGCGTAGACGCTCCCCGCGATGCACAGCGGACAGGGAGGCTTCCCGGAGAGCAGCGCGCCCTCGTCGGTCATGGGAGAGGCGTTCTGCATGCCGGAGCACTGGGAATCGAGGTGGTAGTAAGTGCCCTCCGAGGTGGCGTAGAAGGTCTCGGCGGACGCGCAGACGGGCAGCAGCGCCATGCACAGCAGCAGCAGCGCGCCTCGCCGGATCGCAGTGGAAATTCGTTTCATAATCGTTGCCTCCTGATCGGAAGAATCATTTCAAGCATGCTTTCACATATATAGACGCAGGGAGGTACAGTTTGGTTGAATCTGCGGCAAAAAAAGTTGTTTTTTATGGATGAGGCAGCTTCCTCCGCCAGATCGGCTGAACTTTTTCCAATTTCCGCCCGTCCAAGGGACAGGCGCGCCGCAATTGTCGATATTTCGTCATGCGGCCATCCAGATTCCGTCGCATGCCGGTGCTATACTGTATGTGTATAGCTATATCGGTGAGAAAGCGCAACAAACGGAGGTACATATGGGATTTCTTTCTTCCTTAAAGAGCATCCTGGGCGGCAGCTTTTTCAATCTGCTGATCTATGCAGTCATCCTGTTTGTCTTCATAATGGGCCTGATCAAGTGCGTGTTTCCGGTGCTGCGCACCCGGGGAACCATCCGCAGCGCGATCCGCAACATCCGCGCCGGCACGGAGGCGAAGAAGTCCTGGCAGGAGGACGATTTTCTGGGCAAGGGCGTGCTCAGCGCCCACTGGAGCGAATACTTAAACAACCTGTTCTTCGCGGACGGCGTGTACCACAACGCGTCCAACGTGGAGGACTTCATCAATGAGGAGACCGTGATCTACGGCCCCGGACGTGCCGCGTTCAGCGACGCCGTGCCCAGCCTGCTGGTCTCCATCGGCTTCCTGGGCACGCTGATCGGCCTGGCCCAGGGCCTCTCCGGCTTCAGCATGAGCGACTCCACCGCCGTGATGGATTCCATCGTCACGCTGATCCCCGGCATGCGCTATGCCTTCATGACCTCCATCTTCGGCGTGGTGGGCTCGGTGGGCTTCACGCTCATCACCCGCGCGGTGCAGGGCTCCACCGAGCACACGCTGCGCGACTTTTACAGCGCCATGAGCCGCCACGCGGGCGTGCTCTCCGTGGATCCGATGACCCAGGTGGCCATCTACCAGCAGGAGCAGACCGCGCTGATCCGCAAGATGGCCAACGATCTGGACGGCAAGCTGTCCGAGAACATCGCGGGCGCGGTGGAGAAGGCCGTGGAGCCGCTGAACCAGAGCCTGAAGAACTTCGTCACCGTGGCGACCCGGGAGCAGATGCGCTTCCTCGACGCGGTGGTGGGCCGCTTCATCGACCGCATGGACGAGATGCTGGGCGGCCAGATCAAGCGCCTGTCCAATGCGATGGAGGAGGCCGCCAGCGTGCAGGAGAGCGCGATGCGTTCTGTACGCAGCAGCCTGAGCGACAGCTCCGAGATGCTGGAGAGCATCCGCGAGGTCACGCGCATCGCAAACGACATGGTGCGCGCCAACGCCAAGTACATCGACGACCTGCGCCAGAACCAGCAGCAGACCGACGAGGCCTTCTCCCGCGTGGCATCCAGCGTGGAGCAGATGGATCTGATCAGCCGCCAGCAGGCGAACTACCTCAAGTCCGTCTCCGCCATGCAGGCCGAGGTTGCCCGCAGCATCGACCAGATGAATTCCTCGCTGAACGGCTTCACCAAGCGCGTGGCCGAGGACAGCGCCAACGCCTCCACCGGCATGCTCAAGGCTGCGGCGGAGCTGCGCGCCACCGGCGAAACCATGCGCGAGATTCACAAGGACTGCACCGACGCGATCACTGCGGAATTGAAGATGACGCTGGACTCCTATCAGGACTACGTCAACCAGTTCACCCAGCGCGTGGACTACCTGGCCGGAAGCATCTCCGATTCCCTGAGCCACATGCCCCAGGCGGTGAGCGATACCTCCAACCAGTTCCTGGATCAGGTGGATCGCCTCTCCGATACCCTGATGCAGGCCCAGCGTGTACTGGACGAGACCGTTGCGCGCCTCTACGGCGACCAGCGCTCCCGGCACTGATGCGCGCGCCTGAGAAGGGACGGTGAAGCGCATGCGATCCAACCGAAGATCGGGCGTCCGGCGGCACGGGCGCAACGACGGCAGCTTCTGGCTGAGCTTTTCGGATCTGATGAGCTCGCTGGTGCTGATCATCATTCTGGTGATGTTCTACATCATCTACCAATACTTCAATCTGGCGGAGATCAACCAGGCGGAGATCGCCCGCCGCCAGTATCAGCTGGACGAGGCGCAGGCCGAACTGGAGAGCCAGCAGACCAAGCTCTCCGACGCGGAGAAGCAGATGATCGCCCAGCAGATTCTGCTGGACGCGAAGCAGGAGGAGCTGGACAGCGCCCAGGCGGTGCTGGAGTCCCAGAAGACCGAGCTTGCGGACACCCAGTCCAAGCTCAGCGAGAAGGAGGCCGAAATCGCCGCCCAGCAGGCGCAGATGGAGGCCCTGGGCATTCAATTGGACGAGCAACAGACGCAGCTTGCGACCCAGCAGGCCCAGCTGGACAACCAGCAGGCGCAGATCGAACAGCTGGTGGGTATGAAGACCCGCATCATCACCTCGCTCTCCAGCGCGCTCAGGAGCAACAGCATCTCCGCCACGGTGGATCCCACCACCGGCTCCATCGCCCTGGAATCGGACGTGCTGTTTGAGTCCGGCGAACACAAGCTCACCGACGCAGGCAAGCGCTTTGTGGACGACTTCCTGCCGGTGTATCTGGACGTGCTCTTCTCCGAGGAGTACAGGGATTACGTCTCGGAGATCATCATCGAGGGCCACACGGACTCCGTGGGCGGGTATCTGACGAACCTGGAGCTCTCCCAGCAGCGTGCGCTGGCGGTGGCCAGCTACGTGCTGGGCGACAGCTGCCGGGCCGTATCGGCGGACGTGAAGAACGAGCTGCGCACCGTGGTCACGGTCAACGGCCGCAGCTACAGCGACCGCATCTTCAATGAAAACGGCACCGAGAACATGGACGCATCCCGAAGGGTCGTGTTCAAGTTCCGCCTGACCGACGAGCAGATGATCCAGCAGCTGCGCCAGATCCTGGAATCGGAATAAAACCTATCAAATGACAAAAGGGGAAATG
>CAMBWJ010000208.1 GCA_945871545.1 uncultured Clostridia bacterium
GCAGCCAGCCCTCGCTCACCAGCGCGGACAGGTTCTGATAGCCCTTCTGGTTCTCGCACAGCAGGATCAGGTGGCTGTAATCCCTGGAGACGCTGGTCTTGTTGTCCATGTCCGGGCAGACGTACACCTCGCAGCCGATCACCGGGTGGATGCCCTCGGCCTTGGCCGCGCGGTAGAAGTCCAGCACGCCGTACATCACGCCGTGGTCGGTCACAGCGCAGGAGCGCATGCCCAGCTCCTTCAGCCGCTGCATCAGCGGCTTGATGCGGCACGCGCCGTCCAGCAGCGAGTATTCCGTGTGCAGATGCAGGTGTGCAAACATAACTCTACCCCTTCGCCTGTGTACAATTCAGGGCACAATCCACCCATAATGTCAATTATACCACAAAAGTAGCAAACGCAACAGCTTCACTCCACAAAAACCAGCTCCCGGATCGCACTCAGCTTGCCCTCTCCGATGCCGGGCACGTTCGTCAGCGCCTCCACGGATGCAAACGCACCGTGCTCCTCCCGGTAGCCCACAATCCGCCCCGCCAGCACGCTCCCGATGCCCGGGAGCGTCGCCAGCTCCTCCGCCGTCGCGCTGTTCAGGTTCACCATCTCCGCCCTCCGCAGCTCCTCTACCGCAACAGAATGAACCGGCGCCACGGTCTCCACCCGCAGCAGCCGGTTCATCCCACTTCCCAGAGCAAAGAGCAGCGCAAGGCCAAGGACGGCGGCCAACAGCAGGCCCTCGCCCAGCCTTCCCCTGCGCTCACTCTGCCTGTGCATCCATACTCCTTATCTGAGGGTCGTGGCGTTGCGCACGATCTCGTTGATGTCCTCCTTCAGCGCGTCCAGCTCCTCGCCCATCAGCGTGCGCTCGGAGATCTCGTAGATGTCCTCCACGTCGTCCTCCTCGGAGGTGACCGCTACCGTCTTGATCTGCGGGTCGGCCTTCATGATCTCCGCGGCGATCATCTCGCGGATGCGCTCGGTCATCTCGCCCTGATAGGCGTTGCTGAACTTCACGCCCACCAGCGCGGTGCTGCCGGTGACCACGACGCGCGCCTCGGAGATCTCGCTGATCTGGGAGAGCTGTGCCTCGATCTGGGCGGCGTTCTTCGTCCAGTCATAGCCGCTGGCATTACTCTGGGCGGCATTGTTCGTCACATTGTTGGTCGCGCCGCCCTGCGGCATGTAGTTCGGCGAGGGCGAGGGAACGACGTTGGGATTCTCGTTCACGTTGCGGTTCATGCAGCCCGCAACCGCCACGCCCACCACCAGAATCAGCGCGGCGGCAAAAAACAGCTTCCTGAAATTCCGTGTCTTCATACTTGGCATTCCTCCTTGCAAACCCTATTATGGGCGGGTTTGGAAGGAAGCATGCACATTTTTTCGCCTTTTCAGTCCGTCTCGCGGTAGAAGCAGCAGCCGCCGATGAACTCGCGCAGCAGCGAATTGACGGGGATTTCGTCCTCCACGTCCGCTGTCTGGATGTAGTTCAGGAACTTCACCAGCCGCCGTGCCAGCGTGTAGTGCTGGCTGTCCGGCTTCACAGCCAGCAGCGCCGGATAGGCGTACTTCTTCATGATGGACAGCTCATAGGTCAGCGAGGAATTGAACATCGCGTCAGCCTCCTCCTGATAGGGGAAGATGTAGTTCTCCTCGCCGTGGCGCACGGAATTCCACATGGCCATGGTTGCCTCCGGCGGCGTGCCCCGGAACTGGTAGTCGCGCACGATGCGCCGCAGCAGCCGCGCGTCCGTTGTTCGGATGCGGTTGTGATCGTCCAGATTGAGCATCGTCAGCGCGCTGATGTAGATCTTGAACTTCAGTTTGCGGTCGATGCCCTCGGTCAGCTGCTCGTTCAGGCCGTGGATGCCCTCGATGATGATGGGCTGGCCCGCCTCCACCCGGAAGGGATGGGTCTGCTCCCGGCGCATGCCGGTGTTGAAGTCGTACTCCGGCAGCTCCACCGTCTCGCCGTCCATCAGGCGCTTCAGTTGGTCGGAGATCAGCGCCGTGTCCAGCGTGTCGATGCGCTCCAGATCGATGGAGCCGTCCGCCTCCCGGGGCAGCTCGTTCCGGTTGCGGTAGTAGTCGTCCAGCGAGACCTTCACCGGACGCAGGCCCTGCACCCGCAGCGCGATGCTCAGTCGGTGGGCGAAGGTGGTCTTGCCCGAGGACGAGGGCCCGGCGATCAGGATCAGCCGCGCACCGGAGGCGATGAAGCGGTCGGCGATGGACTGAATCTTGCGCTCCTGCAGGGCCTCGCTGACGCGGATGAACTCCCGCAGGTGGTGACCGTCGATCATCTCGTTGAGGTCGGCGGCGTTTTCGCAGCGCAGAATCTTGTTCCACTCTGCCGTCTCCTGGTAGATGCGCCAGAGCTTTGGCAGGTCGCGGAAGGGCGCGCTGTGCTCCGGATCAGCGATGTCCGGCTGCATCATCACCACGCCCGGGCCGTAGGGCACCAGTGAAAACACATTGACAAAGCCCGTGGACGGCGCCATTTCGCCGTAGAAGTAGTCCTCGGGGCCGTCATCGATGCGGTAGAGCGTGAAGTGGCTGTACTGGCGGTAGTCCAGGATCCGCAATCGGTCGGTCTGGCCGGTGCGGGCGAAGTACTCCTGCGCGTCGTCCGTGGTCACGTTCTTGCGCTGAATCGGCAGATCCTGTGCAACCAGCGCGCGCATCTCCCCCTCAATTTCCGCGACGAACTCTGCATTCATCTCCTCGCCCACCAGCACGATGTACAGGCCCTGGCCGAAGGAGTGCTCGATGCGCACGTGCGCGTCCGGGCGCAGACGATGCACCGCCGTCAGAAACAGCAGCTGCAAGGAGCGCTCGTAGATGCGGCGGCCCTCTTCGTTGGCATAGGTCAGAATCCGCGCATGGGCGTATTCCTCCGCCGGATCGTTCAGCGAAAAGGTGCGGCCCTGCACGCTGATGCCCAGCGGTGCGCGCACCCGGTACTGCCCCGGCAGCAGCTCCAGCGCATCCAGCCAGCGGATGCCCTTCTCGCAGCTGATCTCATATCCATTCAGCTTCAGGTACAACGTCAATCCCCCCTGTCCGTGCGATTGGTTTTTCCCATTGTACCACAAGCCGCAGGTCTGCGCAAGGGACGCCACACATCCGCCGCCGATCCGACAAAAGCTCCTCCAAAACGCACAAAGGACTCGAACCCATATGGATTCGAGTCCCAGTGAAATCTGGAATTATTCGCAGATCTTGGTGACAACGCCGGAACCAACGGTGCGGCCGCCTTCACGGATAGCGAAGCGCAGACCTTCCTCGCACGCGATGGGGGTGATCAGGGTGATCTCCATGTCGATGTTGTCGCCAGGCATGACCATCTCAACGCCCTCGGGCAGCTTGATGTTGCCGGTAACGTCGGTGGTACGGAAGTAGAACTGCGGACGATAGCCGTTGAAGAACGGGGTGTGACGGCCGCCTTCTTCCTTGGTCAGGACGTACACCTGGCCCATGAAGTGGGTGTGCGGATGGATGGAGCCGGGCTTCGCCAGAACCTGGCCGCGCTCGATCTCAGAGCGCTGCACGCCACGCAGCAGGGCGCCGATGTTGTCGCCGGCCTCAGCGTAGTCCAGAATCTTGCGGAACATCTCGACGCCGGTAACGACGGTGCTGCGCTTCTCGTCGGTCAGACCAACGATTTCGACCTGGTCGGAAACCTTAACCTGGCCACGCTCAACACGGCCAGTCGCGACGGTGCCGCGGCCGGTGATGGTGAACACGTCCTCAACGGGCATCAGGAAGGGCTTGTCGGTGGCGCGCTCCGGCTCGGGGATGTACGCGTCGACAGCGTCCATCAGCTCGAAGATGCACTGGCACTCGGGAGCGGTCTTCGCATCCTTGCCAGCGGTCAGGGCTTCCAGAGCCAGCAGGGCGGAACCCTTGATGATCGGAATGTCGTCGCCCGGGAACTCGTACTCGTTCAGCAGCTCGCGGATCTCCATCTCGACCAGCTCCAGCAGCTCGGGATCGTCGACCTGGTCAGTCTTGTTCATGAACACGATGATGTACGGAACGCCAACCTGACGGGCCAGCAGGATGTGCTCGCGGGTCTGGGGCATCGGGCCGTCTGCGGAAGAAACAACCAGGATCGCGCCGTCCATCTGCGCTGCGCCGGTGATCATGTTCTTGACGTAGTCAGCATGGCCGGGGCAGTCGACGTGGGCGTAGTGACGCTTCTCGGTCTGATACTCGACGTGCGCGGTGTTGATCGTGATGCCGCGGGCCTTCTCTTCGGGGGCCTTGTCGATCTGGTCATAGCGCATTGCCTCTGCGCCGCCGACCTGCGCCAGCGTCATGGTGATCGCTGCGGTCAGGGTGGTCTTGCCGTGGTCAACGTGACCGATCGTGCCGATGTTTACATGAGGCTTCGTGCGCTCAAACTTTGCCTTTGCCATTG
>CAMBWJ010000209.1 GCA_945871545.1 uncultured Clostridia bacterium
CGGCACCGGCCCCTACAAACTGGAGAGCTGGGACGAGGGTCAGGCCATCATCCTCGCCCGCAACGAGGACTACTTCAAGGGCGCACCCAACATCGAGCGCATCATCTTCAAGATCGTGCCCGACGACAACGCCCAGGCCATGCAGATGAAGACCGGCGAGCTGGATCTGGCGCTGCTGACCCCCAAGGATGCGGAGAACTTCGCAAACGACGATAACTACGCGGTCTACCGCATGGAGACCAGCGACTACCGCGGCATCCTGTTCAACTTCTGGAACCCCTACTGGACGGAGAACAAGGACATCATTCCTGCCATCTGCTGCGCCATCGACCGTCAGGCCATCGTGGACGCGGTGATTCTGGGGCACGGCATCGTGGCCTACGGCCCGCTCCAGCGCAACGAGTACAACTATGCGGACGTCGAACACTACGACTACGACCCCGACCGCGCGCGCGCCATTCTGGAGAAGGCCGGCTGCACGCTGAATTCCAACGGATTCTACGAGCGCAACGGTCAGGAGATCGGCTTCGTCATCAGCGTCGGTGCGGGCGATCAGGTGCGCGTGGACATCGCCCAGGCCGCGGCCCAGATGCTGCGGCAGGTGGGCATCAACTGCTCCGTCGAGATTCCCGAGAAGGTGGACTGGGGCGGACAGATGGCCTACCTCATCGGCTGGGGTAGCCCCTTTGACGCGGACGGCCACACCTACAAGGTCTTCGGCACCGACAAGGGCGCGAACTACTCCGGCTATTCCAACGCGCTGGTGGATCAGTACCTGATCGAGGCCCGGGAGAGCGACGACCCGGCGGTGCGCGCCGAGGCCTACGCAAACTTCCAGATCGAGCTGGCCAACGACCCGGCCTACGCCTTCATCTGCTACATCGACGCGGACTACGTGGCCACCTCGCGGCTCAAGGGCATTGATCCCGACACGATTCTGGGCCACCACGGCGTGGGCATCTTCTGGAACGTGGCCGAATGGACTCTGGAGGGATAAACCCCCGCATTCAACCCATCCAATCACGGAATCCCCGCGGTCAGAACGGCCGCGGGCCTTCCTGTATCGAGGAGCACTATGGCAGAACTGTTGGAAGTCAAGAATCTCAGCGTCAGCTTTGACACGCCCCGGGGCGAATTGCAGGCCGTGCGGGACGTGTCCTTCACCCTGCACGAAGGCGAGGTGCTGGCCGTCGTGGGCGAGTCCGGCTCGGGCAAGAGCGTGCTGTGCAAGGCGATCATGAAGCTTTTGCGCAAGGACGCGCGCATCAAGGGCGGCAGCATTCTGGTGGACGGCGTGGACATCACGGCCTACCGTCCCCGGGACATGGAGCGCCTGCGGGGCAAGCTGTTCTCCATGGTGTTTCAGGATCCCATGACCAGCCTGAACCCCACCATCGCCATCGGCGAGCAGATTGCCGAGGCCGTGCGGGTGCACAACCGCAAGCTCAGCCGCGATCAGGTGCGTCGGAGGGTCATCGAGCTGATGGAGCTGGTGGGCATCGACCAGCCGGAGAAGCGCTATGGCCTCTATCCCTACAACTTCTCCGGCGGCATGCGCCAGCGCAGCGTGCTGGCCATCGCGCTGGCCTCGAACCCCCGCATCCTGTTCGCGGACGAGCCCACCACGGCGCTGGACGTGACCATACAGGCGCAGATTCTCGATCTTTTGCGGGACGTGCAGCAGAAGCTGAACACCGCCACGGTGCTGGTCTCCCACGATCTGGGCGTGGTTGCCCGGGTGGCCGACCGGGTGGCGGTGATGTACGCGGGGCGCATCGTGGAGATCGGCACCACCGAGGAAATCTTCTACGACCCGCGCCACCCCTACACCTGGGGCCTGATGCGCTCGTTGCCGGCCTACGCCCAGCGGGGCGAACCTCTCTACACCATCCCCGGCATGCCGCCGTCGCTGATCGATCCCCCGGCGGGCGACGCCTTCGCCTGCCGCAACGAGTACGCGCTGGCCATCGACTACGAGGAGGAACCGCCGATGTTCCAGGTTTCGCCCACCCACTTCGCCGCGACCTGGCTGCTGGATAAGCGCGCGCCGAAGGTTGAACCGCCGGTGGGAGGTGGCTTCCATGGCTGAGATTCTGCTGGACGTTCAGCACCTGACCCACTGCTTCAAGCTCTCCCGCAGCGCCGCCATCCGGGCGGTGGACGACGTGAGCTTCCAGCTGCTCCGGGGCGAGATCCTCGGCCTGGTGGGCGAGTCCGGCTCGGGCAAGTCCACGGTGGCCCGCTGCGCCATGAACGTACTGAGGCCCACGGAGGGCAGGATTCTTTACAAGGGCGTGGACGTGTGCGATCCGAAGCAGTACCGCGCCAATCGGAAGATGCTCCAGACCACGCGCCAGCTGATCTTCCAGGACTCCACCTCGAGCCTCAACCAGCACATGACCGTGGCGGACGTCATCGCCGAGCCCATGGCCATCCACCACATCCGCCCGAAGCGCGGAACCCTGCGCGCCGAGGCCGAGTTCCAGCTCAAATATGTGGGGCTGGATCCAACCTATCTGGACAAGTATCCTCCGGAGCTGTCCGGCGGCATGCGCCAGCGCGTCGCCATCGCCCGGGCGCTGTCCATGGAGCCGGAGCTGCTGGTGGCGGACGAGCCCATCGCGTCGCTGGACGTGTCCATCCAGGCGCAGATCATCAACCTGTTCAAGCACCTGCAGGACGAGCATGGCTTCTCCTTTCTGTTCATCGCCCACGACCTTGCCGTGGTGCGCTACCTCTGCGACCGGGTGGGCGTGATGTACCGTGGAAAGCTGGTGGAGCTGGCCCCCACGCAGGAACTGTTCGACGACCCGCGCCACCCCTACACCCGTTCGCTGCTCTCGGCGATCCCGATCCCCGATCCCCGGCGGGAGCGCGCCCGGACGCTGCATACCTTCGATCCGGCGCAGTTCGACCGGGAGGGAACGCTTGTGGAGATCGCGCCCGATCACTACGTACTTCAGAGGGGAGGCGGCGCATGATGCGCAAGAATCCCTGGCTCTACTACGGGCAGAAGCTGCTGATCTTTATTCTCAGCGTGCTGCTGCTCTCCATCGTCACCTTCTACATCGCCCGCCTCGCCCCCGGAGACCCCCTCGTCTCCTACTATGGCGACCGGGTGGAAAAGATGAAGCCCGAGGAGCGCGCCTGGGCCGAGGAGAAGCTGGGCCTGAACGAGCCCATCCACGTGCAGTACGTGCGCTGGCTTCAGGGTGCGCTGCGCGGCGACTTCGGTATCTCCTACAAGTACAAGACGGACGTGCTGGCGGTGATCGGCGGGCGCGCGGTGAACACGCTGATCCTGGGCGGCGTGGCCTTCGTGCTGATCTTCTCACTGGCGCTGGGGCTTGGCATCCTCTGCGCATGGTTCGAGGACCGCTGGCCCGACCGGATTCTGTGCAAGGTCGGCACGATCATCAGCTGCATCCCGGAGTTCTGGCTGTCGCTGGTGCTGATTCTTGTGTTCGCAGTGAACCTGCGCTGGCTGCCCAGCAGCGGCGCGTATTCGGTGGGCAACGCAAATGACCTCGGCGACCGCATCCTGCACCTGATCCTGCCGCTGACGGTGGCGGTGCTCAACCACCTGTGGTACTACGCCTACATGATCCGCAACAAGCTGCTGGAGGAGATTCGCGCGGAGTACGTGCTGCTGGCCAAATCCAAGGGACTGAACAAGCGTCAGGTGATGTTCAAACACTGTCTGCGCAACATCATCCCCTCCTACCTGAGCATCATGGCCATCTCCGTGCCCCACATCCTCGGCGGCACCTACATCATCGAAACGGTGTTCTCCTACCCCGGCATCGGCACGCTGTCCTACGAGAGCGCCCGCTATCAGGACTACAACCTGCTGATGGTGCTGTGCATCCTCTCGGGAGCCATCGTGATCCTGTTCAACCTGGCGGCGCAGATCATCAACGAGCGCATCGACCCGCGCATGAAGGAAAATGAGCTCGTGGAGACCTCGGAGGTGACGGAAGTTGGAAGATAGGTTTGCCATGGTGGGCGTCCGCAGCACCCCGGCAGCAAAGCCGGAGCGCAGAAAGCGCCGCAGCCTGCCGCTGGTATCGCTGATCGTGCTGGCCGTCATCGTGCTGGGCTGCCTGTGCTGCGAGCTGTTCATCCCGAAGGATCCTTCCTACATGGATCTGTTCAACTACACCCAGGCCCCGAATTCCGAATTCTGGTTCGGCACCGACACCATGGGCCGGGACGTGTTTTCGATGATCTGGTACGGCGGGCGCATCTCGCTGTGCATCGGCTTTCTGGCCACGCTGATCTCCACGACCATCGCCGTGGTGTTCGGCTCCATCAGCGGCCTGGCCCCGAAGTGGCTGGACGATCTGCTGATGCGCTTTACAGAAATCGTGCTGAGCATCCCGAGCCTTTTGCTGGTGGTGCTGATTCAGGCGATTC
>CAMBWJ010000210.1 GCA_945871545.1 uncultured Clostridia bacterium
GACGAGGGCGATTCCTCTGCCCGGGACGCAGCTTGCTACAAGCCGCTTGTAAAAGCGCTGAAGCGCCTGGCGAAGATCTGCCGGGAGCAGGGCGTGCGGCTGGAGACGGGTGCGCTGCCGGAGGAACCCCATCCGTGCGGCGAGATCGGCCACCTCGCCCGTGAGCTGTACGCCCATCCGGTGGAGCCGCTTGCCGGGGAGCCAGTGCACATTCACATGAGCTGTGCACGGGACGTGCGGGAGGAGTGCCTGCTGGCAGCGGCGACGGCGCGCAGGCTGGCGATGCAGGGCATGCGCTACGGCGACATGCAGCTGATCTGCGCCGATCTGGATTCCTACCGTCAGTCGCTGATCGAGGCCTTTCAGATCTATGAGGTGCCGCTGTTTCTGGACAACAGCCGCCCGGTGTCGCGCATGGCCACGGCGGAGTGCCTGCTCACGGCGCTGCAATTGATCGAGAAGAACTTCCGCCGGGAGGACGTGTTTACGCTGATGCGCACCGGCTACATGGATCTGAGCCGCGACGAGGCCGACCGGCTGGCGAACTACGCGATACGCCGGGGCGTGGACGGCGGGCGCTGGCTGCGGCCCTTCACCCGCGGCGTGGACGCGGAGATCGCGGAGCTGGAGCCGCTGCGCAAGCGCCTGATGGAGCCGCTGGCGAAGCTGAAGGCCGAATTGAAGGACGCGAAGGATCTGAAGGGACAGCTTGCCGCGCTGTTCGGCTTCCTGACGGAGGTGCGCGCTTACGAAAAGAGCCTGGAGCTCCAGCAGGAATTGATCGACAGGGGCATGCGCGAGGCGGCGGGCACGCTGTCCCAGGCCTGGAACCGCATCATCGGCGCGCTGGATCAGATGGCGGCGCTGATGGGCGAGGGGAAGCTGAGCCTGCGGGAGCTGAAGCAGACGCTCACGGAGTCGCTGGACGCGGCGGTGGTGAAGCCGCTGCCCCAGTCGGGCGACGCGGTGTACGCCCAGAGCATGAACCGGATGCTGATGCAGCGTGCCGGGGCGCTGTTTGTGCTGGGACTGTCCGACGGAAAGACCTCCGGGGAGGAGGGACTGCTCACTGAGGCCCAGCGTCAGGCGGTGTCCAAGCAGACGAAGACCTATCTTGGGCCGGATGAGCGCAGCGAGGCGCTCCTGCGTCGCTTCTATTTAAAGGCCGCCCTGGGCATGGTCACCGGGGAGGTCTGGTTCTCCTGCGCGCTGCGGGGGAGCGACGGCTCCGCCCAGCGACCGGGCATGACCATGGAGCTGGTGCGGGGCATCTTCCCCGGGCTGCGCCCGCTGGGCAGTGTGTCCGGAGATGCGCAGCTGGATCGCCTGCTTGCGACCTCGCCCCGATCTGCCGCGTCCCTCGCGGCCCGGGCGATTGCGGAGGGCCGGGACGGCGGCGCTGCCCGCGAGGTGGATCTGACTGCCGCTGCGGCGCTGCGGGAGGCCGGGCGGGAGCTGCCCGAGGCCCGGGCGCGCATGGAGCGCCTGGAGGACATGCTGCAAAGCAGCGAGGGTCGCGAGAGCATCGACCCGGCGGCTGCGCGATCCCTCTACGGCAGGCTCCAGTCCCAGAGCATCACGCGACTGGAGCGCTTCGCGGGCTGTCCCTTTTCCTATTTTGCGACCTACGGACTGCGCCCGGATCGGGTGGAGCCCTTCGAGCTGGACCGCCGCCAGATGGGTACCTTCCTGCACGAGGCGGTGTACGAATTCCTGCGCGTCTGCGGCGGTGAACTGAACGAGATGGACGCTGCACAGGCGGAGGCGCGCATGGGACGCATCGCCGACACCCTGCTGGAGAGCATGCGCACGGGCACGCCCATGGAGGACAGCGCAAGCGCCCGGGCGGAATCGCGCTCCCTGCGGGCCACGGCCTGCCGCTGCGCGCGGGTGCTGGCGGAGCAGATGCAGGGCAGCGCCTTCCGCACGGAGCAGCTGGAGCGCAGCTTCGGCAGGGAGGACGGCCCCGCCCGCTTGCAGGTGGGCGACACGATTCTCGAGGGCCGCATCGACCGCGTGGACGGCTGGGCGGCGGGCAACAGCCTGCGGGTGATCGACTTCAAGCTGGGCGGCAAGCCGCTGAACCTGGCGGGGGCGTATCATGGCCTACAATTGCAGCTGCCGGTGTACCTGGGGGCCGCGCTGAAGCAGCGGAACGCCCGCAGCGCCGGGGTGTATTACTTTGCGCTGGACGAGGGCGTGGTGAACACCCAGAGCACCGACCCCAGGCAGGTGGAGGAGGAGCGCGCCAAGAGCTTCCGCATGAGCGGACTGCTGCCGGAGGATCCCGAGCTGCTTGCGGCCCAGACCCCGAACCCCGAAAGGGTGTTTCAGGCGCGCATGACAAGGGAAAACAAGCTCTATTCCAACGTGCCCTGCGCGGACGACAAAAACTTTGCGCGCCTGATCCGCCATGTGCTGCGCAAGGCCCGCTCCCAGATCGACGCGATTCGCGGCGGCGAGGCAGCGGTTCGTCCCGCCAGCTTCGACGGCTGGACTCCCTGCACCTACTGCAACTGCCGCCCGGCCTGCCTGTTCGATCCCAGGATCGACGCGAAGCGGCAGCGCCGCATGAAGAACATGAAGTGGAACGAGGTCTTTGACCAGATTGCGCTGGAGGACGAAAATTGATGCAAAAAACCAGCCGTTGATGCAGAATCATCGGCTGGTTTGCAATTTTTGGATCAGATCTTGATCTCGCCCATGTCGAAGGGCTGTGCGTCGTCCAGAATGGGCTGGATGACCTTCGTCACGAAGCGCTCGGCCTGCTCACTTGCACGGCCGGTGTACTTCTCCGGGGCCAGCAGCGTGGAGAGCTGCTCGTGATCCATGGGGAAGGCGGGATCGGCGGCGATGCGCTGCATCAGGTCGCTCTCCAGACCCTCCTGCTTCATGCGGGCTGCGGCTGCCTGGGAGTGCACGCGGATGCGCTCGTGAATCTCCTGGCGGTCCGCGCCGTTCTTGACGCAGGCCATGATCACGTCCTCGGTGGCCATGAAGGGCAGGTTCTCGTTCACGCGCTTGCCGATCATCTTGGGATAGACCACCATGCCGTCGGCGACGTTTGCGTAGAGCTCCAGCACCGCGTCGGTGGACAGAAAGGCCTCGGGCAGGGACAGGCGGCGGTTGGCGCTGTCGTCCAGCGTGCGCTCGAACCACTGGGTCGCGGCGGTCATCTGCGCATCCTGAACAAGGGTCATCACATGGCGGCTCAGGGCGCAGATGCGCTCGCTGCGCATGGGATTGCGCTTGTAGGCCATGGCGGAGGAGCCGATCTGGTTCTTCTCAAAGGGCTCCTCGATCTCGCGGAAGGACTGCAAGAGGCGCAGATCCTGGGCGAACTTGTAGGCGCTCTGGGCGATGGAGGACAGGGCGCTGAGCACGCGGCTGTCCAGCTTGCGCGGATAGGTCTGGCCGGACACGTCGAACACGGCCTTCATGCCCATCTTGTCCGCGATGCGCTTCTCCAGCTCGTCCACCTTCTCGCCGTCGCCGTCGAACAGCTCCATGAAGCTCACCTGCGTGCCGGTCGCGCCGCGGTTGCCCAGCAGCTTCAGCGCGTCCATCGCGTCGTCCAGCTCGTCCAAATCCATGTACAGATCCTGCAGCCACAGGCAGGCGCGCTTGCCCACGGTGGTCAGCTGCGCGGGCTGCAGGTGGGTGTAGCCCAGGCAGGGCAGATCCTTGTACTCCAGCGCGAACTTCGACAGGCGGCGCATGACCTCGATCAGCTTGGCGCGGATCAGCTGCATCGCGTCGCGCAGCATCAGGATGTCGGCGTTGTCGGTGACGTAGCAGCTGGTCGCGCCCAGGTGAATGATGCCCCTGGCGTTGGGGCACACGTCGCCATAGGCGTGCACGTGGGCCATCACGTCGTGGCGCACCCGCTCCTCGTGGCGGCGGGCCGCGTCGTAGTCGATGTCGTCGATGTGCGCTTTCAGCTCGTCCACCTGCGCCTGGGTGATCGGCAGGCCCAGCTCCATCTCGGACTCCGCCAGCGCAACCCACAGCTTGCGCCAGGTGGTGAACTTGCGGTCGGGAGAGAAGATGTACTGCATCTCCTTGCTTGCGTAGCGGCTGTTCAGCGGGCTTTCATAGGTATTCTTCATCAATATTCCTCCATCGGGATTCAGACATTGGAAGGGGGGAATTCTTCTCCTGGTTTATCAGGAGCATGTGCGGACGAACCATTAAAATCGTACCCGGCGGCATGTACGGCGGGTACGGGGCTGATTCTCGCAAGAGAATCGCTTCCTTGCAAAATTTCGTGGTGTCCGAAGGACGCGGCGGAATTTTGAGGGGGTGGTAGTGGCGGGGGACGTGTCCCCCGACCACATCGACGAAAGGAGATTTTTATGGAATATACCGAGCAGGTCATGGATCATTTCATGAATCCGCGCAACATGGGC
>CAMBWJ010000211.1 GCA_945871545.1 uncultured Clostridia bacterium
AAGCGCGGCTCGGTATAGTGCCACCAGGGCGCGTGGGGATAATCGTTGTTGCTTGCAACGCTGTACGCCCAGCGGTGGCCGTCGAAGTCCGCGCCGCTGGTCAGGTAGGCAAGCAGCCCCGCCACGATGGGGTGCGCCGGGTCGTACATGTCCACGAGCCGCAGGTAGGTCGTGGCCGACCAGCTCTGCATCGGCGAGGACTCCGGGTTCAGCGCGTCGCACTCCAGGCCGTGGCCGAAGCCGCCGTCCGGGTTCTGATAGGCCGCCAGGCAGCTGAGAATCTCCTCCGGCGAACCGCCCTCGAAGTGCAGCTTCCAGCGGGCGAGGTCGATGGGC
Organism: uncultured Clostridia bacterium; assembly: GCA_945871545.1. Next base: position 337 of record CAMBWJ010000211.1, read on the forward strand.
CGCGCATTTCGGTACATGAAGCCCCGCGCGCGTTCAAATATCTGGTTCATATGCATCCCTCCTGCGTCAAATATACGCCAAATCTACTCCTCATGTATAGAAGAAATCCGACAGCGCTCATCATTTTTCCATAGAAGCTCCCCCGGCAGCACGCCCTGAAAGCGCCGGAAGTCCCGCAGCAGGTGGGACTGATCCGCGTAGCCGTATTTCTCCACCGCGTCCAGCGCCCGGTAGCGCCCCTCCAGCACCTCCCGGTAGATGAGCTGGTGGCGGATCAGCTGGGCCAGCAGCTTCGGTCCCGCGCCGGTCAGTTCCAGCAGCTTGCGCTCCATTTTGCGCCCGCTCATCCCCGCCCGGGCCGCAATTTCCCCCATCTTCTCACGTCCGCAGCCGGAAATCATGGCAAAAATCACGTTCATAAGCTCGCTGCTCAGCCGTTCGGGCCGCAGCCTGCGCATCAGTTCTTTTTCAGCAGAAGCCGCACGGGCAGGGAGGTCGTCCGGCTCGAACAGCTGCGGTGCAAGCGCCCGGAACAGCGCAGAAAAGTGGGCTTCCGGGTCAAAGACCCGCCCCAGCGCGTCCCGGAAGTCCGCCTCCGCAAAGCACGCCGCCGTCCAGGCATAAAATCGGATGCCGAAGCTGGCAACCAGATCCTCCGAGCTTCGCTCGGGCGTGACGTAGGCCGCATCGTCCAGGGCGCAGAAGCGTCCGCTGATGCGGTTATTCGTATAATTCACCTCAAATATCAGGTCCATGCAGCTGTCCGGGATCACCCGGCTGCCGCCGCTGCACATCCTGCGGGCGCGCAGGCTCCCCCAGAAGCAGCGCACGTAGGGCGCGAGGGCCGGACAGGGCGGGATTTCCGTGTATTCAGCGTCGAAGCGCAGGCCGTAGCTCGACAGCGGCAGGTAAATCCGTGCAATCCGTTCCAGCTGCATCTCCGACCTCTCCCCTCATTCTGGTAGAATTGTACCATTCTCCATCTCTCTGTGCAAGCAATTCTGCACAAGGAAGGGCCTTCCCCGCAGTTTTTCCCGCGTTCGCATTTTTGTGCTTTTCTTCCCCGGATGACTGTGCTATAATTTTCATGGAATATTATGAAAGAAGGGGTTCTACCCATGAAAAAGGCAATTATGTACGGCGGCGGCAACATCGGCCGCGGCTTCATCGGCAAGGTGTTCGCGGACTCCGGCTATGAGGTCGTTTTCCTGGACATCATGCAGTCCCTGATCGACGAAATGAACCGTCGAGGCGAATATAATGTAAGAATTGTGTCCAATGCGGAGACCGTGGACACCACCGTCAAGCCCGTGCGCGCAGTGAACGCAAGCACCGAGCAGGCCATCGACGAAATCGTCACCTGCGACATCATGGCGACCGCCGTCGGCGTAAATATCCTGCCGAAAATCGCACCCGTCATCGCCAAGGGCGTGGTTGCCCGCATGGAAAAGAGTGGAAAGCCGCTGGACATCATCCTCTGCGAGAACCAGCTGGAGGCCGACATTCTGATGCGCGGCTGGATCTACGCGTGTCTGAACGACGCGCAGAAGGCCTGGGCCGATCAGAACCTCGGCCTGATCGAGGCCTCCATCGGCCGCATGGTGCCTCCGCTGACCCCCGAGATGCGCGCGCAGGATCCGCTGCTGATCTGCGTGGAGCCCTACTGCGAGCTGCCGGTGGATAAAGATGCATTCAAGGGCGAGATTCCCGATCTCGCGGGCCTGATCCCCTACTCCCCCTTTGAATTCTACATCAAGCGCAAGCTGTTTTTGCACAACGGCGGTCACGCGGTGTGCGCGTACCTGGGCAACCTGAAGGGCTACGACTACATCTGGGAGGCCATCGACGATCCCGAGATCTACGAGGCGGCCAAGGCGGCCATGAACGTCAGCGCCCAGGCTCTGATCCGCAAGTTCGGCGAGGGCATTCGTGAAAATGTGGAAAACAACGTGGTTGACCTGCTGTTCCGCTTCCAGAACCGCGCGCTGAAGGACACCGTGTCCCGCGTGGGTGCGGATCCTGTGCGCAAGCTGCGCCGCAACGACCGCATCGTGGGTGCCGCGCTGTTCGCCATGGAGCAGGGCGTGGATCCCGCGCCGGTGATCAAGGGCATCGTGGCGGGCCTGAAGTTCGACCGCGAGGGCGATCCCACCGCGCCGGAGATTCAGAAGGCGCTGAAGGAGCAGGGCGTCGAGTACGTCATCGAGAAGTACATGGGCCTTGCGAAGGAGGAGCCGCTGTTTGGCATGATCAAGGCGGCCTACGAAGCATGAAAGATATGAAGCAATACACCGACTTCGCCGTGGAAAAGACCTGCGCGCTGCTGGCGATCCCCAGCCCCAGCGGCTGCACGGAGCGCGCGATCTCCTGGCTGGAAGCGGAATTTACGGCCCTGGGCTACGAACACTTTCGCAGCGTGAAGGGCGGACTGATCGTGGACTTCGGCGGCAGGGACGACAAGAACGCCCTGCTGCTGGAGTCCCACTGCGACACCCTGGGCGGCATGGTTGCCCAGATCAAGGCGAACGGCCGCCTGCGCCTGACCAACATCGGCGGCATGAACGCCAACAACGCCGAGACGGAGAACGCCGTGCTGCTGGCCCGCAACGGCAAGGAATACGAGGGCACGCTGCAATTGATCGACGCGTCCGTTCACGTAAACGGCGACTACAACGACGTAAAGCGCAGCTGGGACAGCGTGGAGTTCGTGCTGGACGAGGACGTTTCCTCCCCCGAGGACGTGCGTGCGCTGGGCGTCGGCGTGGGCGACTACGTCTGCTTCGATCCCCGCACCCGCGTAACCGCAAGCGGCTACATCAAGAGCCGCTATCTGGACGACAAGCTCTCCGTGGGCATGCTGCTGGCTCTGGCGAAGTATCTGAAGGACGAAAACATCACCCTGCCCCGGCGCACCTACGCCCACATCACCGTGTACGAGGAGGTGGGCCACGGCGGCTGCGCGTCCGTGCCCGCGGGCGTTACCGAGGCGCTGGTGGTGGACATGGGCTGCGTGGGCGAGGGCCTGGACTGCACCGAGCGCATGGTTTCCATCTGCGCTAAGGATTCCAGCGGCCCCTTCAACCGGGAGATCGTATTGAAGCTGATCGATGCGGCGGAGCGCGCCGGCGCAAAGTACGCCGTGGACGTGTACCCGCACTACAGCTCCGACGTGGCGACCACCCTGCGCGCGGGCAGCGACGTGAAGCACGGCCTGATCGGCGCGGGCGTGTACGCCTCCCACGGCTACGAGCGCAGCCACCGCGACGGCGTGGAGAACACGCTGAAGCTGCTGATTTCCTACCTTCAGGGCTGAAAGGACGATACTTCTATGGACATTCCCCACATCCAAGCCCGAAAGGCGCAGCGCGGCGACTTCGGCGCGATCCTGCGCCTGCTGGATCACGCCCGCGCCGCCATCCGCGCGCTGGGCATCGACCAGTGGCAGGACGGCTACCCGGAGCCGGAGCTGATTTCTGCGGACATTCAGCAGCAGATCGGCTGGGTCTTTGCCGATGGCGAGACCGTCGCGGGCTACGCGGTGCTGCTCACCGGCCGCGAGCCGGTCTATGACGAACTGGACGGCGCATGGCTGACCTCCGGCGACCGCTATGTAACCATCCACCGCATGGCCATCGACGACGGCTACCGCGGAACCGGTCTGAGCCGGACGATGATCGCCTTCGCCGAGGAACAGGCCCGCGAACAGGGCCTGCTCTCCGTGCGCGCGGACACCCACCGGGGCAACCTGGCCATGCGCGGGCTGATGCGGAAGTGCGGCTACGCCCTCTGCGGCGAGGTGCGCTACGATGTGACCGCCGGCGACCCCATCCGCGTGGCCTACGAAAAGCTTCTGGAGCCTGATGCATCATGTGGCTCCTGATCCTTCTGCCTGCCCTGCTGCTTCTGCTGCCGGGCAGCTTTTTCTATCTTTTCGCGCTGCGGCGCAGGCCGCGCAGGAGGCGCAAGGCATCCGCAAAGCGCAAGCAAACGTCCTCCTCCGGCCCGAAAACCTTCCGCATGGATCGGGACTGGCTGCGGGAAACTG
>CAMBWJ010000212.1 GCA_945871545.1 uncultured Clostridia bacterium
GTGTAACATTATAGCACTTCGCCTGGATTTTGCAAGGGAAGTTTAAGTTAATTGCAGCAATCGGGATATTTTCCTGAATTCAATTTGCAAACTGGTGTTTTTGCATCTGCATCATTGCAATTATGATATTTCATCAGGAGGCGTGCGGCGATTCATCCACGATAATCCTGCAGATCACGCCGCGCCCGCATGCAAGTCGGGGTACGTTTTCAGCCTAAAACCCTTGAAATCACAGAATGTTCCCGGAGGGCAACGATCCAACTGTTACCATCCGGGGACTATGCCACAAAAAAGTGCGTACTTGTTCAGAAATCCGCGCTGTGCTATCCTGTCATCGCGGGCAAAGATGTGTTTCCCGCCCGCCCATGAAATACAGATGAAGCAAGGACAGGAGGTATTCCCATGAATGAAGTTGTGAAGTTCCTTTCCGAAAACCCCGTGCAGTATCTGGCACCGCGGACAACCCGATCTTTGAGGTGTTCTATCTCGACGGCGCGAAGGCCGTGATCGCCGATTTCTTCGGAAATCCGCCGAAAAGCTTCGAGCTGTAATCTGCTTTGCATCAATTTGTGCTATAATACTGCCTGAGCGTCTGCCCGACGGGCGCGGTCACAAGGGGATGAAGCATTGCGAGGGGAAGTCAAATGAATCAGGCTGAACGCAGAGTTTTTCTGATCCGGGCGCTGCTGGCCGAGCAGCCGGAGCGCTACGGGGAGGTACAAATCCCATCGGAGGCCGGCGCGCAGGCGAGGCTGCTGCGCGCGCTGTTCAACCTGCGCCCGCCCATGCCCGCCTCGCCGGAGTTTCTGTGCGTGCAGAACGTATACCTGCAAGCGGAGCTTGCCGGGAAGAGAATCGCGGATGCGGATGCGCTCGGGAAGCTCCGGCCGGGCGTCTGCCTCTGGCGCGGCGACATCACGACGCTGCGCTGCGACGCGATCGTCAATGCCGCCAACAGCGCGCTGCTGGGCTGCTTCTGTCCCAACCACGGCTGCATCGACAACGCCATTCATACCTTCGCCGGGGTGCAGCTCCGGCTTGCGTGCAGCGCGCTCATGGAGGCGCAGGGTCATGCGGAGCCCACGGGCTCGGCGAAGCTCACGCCGGCGTTCAACCTGCCGTCGCGCTTCGTGCTGCACACCGTGGGGCCGATCGTGCGCGGGCGCGTGACCCAGCGGGATCGGGCACTTCTGGCCTCCTGCTATCGCGCCTGTCTTGATCTGGCGGATGAACACGGGCTGCGCAGCGTGGCCTTCTGCTGCATCTCCACCGGAGAATTCCACTTCCCCAACGAGCTGGCGGCGCGGATCGCCGTCGAAACCGTATGCGAACACGAGGCGGTCCGTCAGGACCGGATCAGGGTGATTTTCAATGTATTCAAAGAGCAGGATGAAACCATCTACCGCAGACTCCTTTGCCCGGCAGATTGAACGGCTGCGCGGGGCGCTGGAGGCGTCGGAAGCCGTGCTGATCGGCGCGGGCGCGGGGCTCTCTGCGGCGGCGGGGCTGACCTACTCCGGCGCGCGCTTCCAGCGGTATTTCTCCGATTTTGCACAGAAGTACGGCATCCGCGACATGTACTCCGGCGGATTCTACCCCTTTGAAACGCCGGAGGAGTACTGGGCGTGGTGGAGCCGACACATCTTCGTGAACCGCTACGACGTGCCCGCCGGAAAGCCGTATCTCGACCTTCTCAAGCTGGTTCAGGGGAAGGATTACTTCGTGCTGACGACCAACGTGGATCATCAGTTTCAAATCGCTGGCTTTGACAAGGCGCGGCTGTTCTACACGCAGGGGGACTACGGACTCTGGCAGTGCTCGAAGCCCTGCCACGACAGAACCTACGACAACGAGCGGGCCGTCCGGCAGATGATCGGCGCGCAGCGCGATATGAAGATTCCCTCCGATTTGGTGCCACGCTGCCCGGTGTGCGGCGCGCCCATGACCATGAATCTGCGCTGCGACGACTCGTTTGTGCAGGACGCAGGCTGGTACGCTGCGCAGCAGCGCTACGAGGACTTCCTCCGGGCGCACGCGCATTCCGGAATCCTTCTCATGGAGCTGGGCGTCGGCTTCAACACGCCCGGCATCATCAAGCTGCCCTTCTGGCGGATGACGGCGGAGAACCCGCGCGCCATCTATGCGTGCCTGAACCGGGGCGAGGCGCTCTACCCCGATGAAATCGGCGACCGGAGCATCTGCATTGATCGCGATCTGAGGGAAGCACTGGAGGCTTTAAGCACTTGATGGAATCATAGTATCTCATCCGTCACACCTCGCTTTCACGAATGGCTTGCTCCAGGTCGGCCAGAATGTCGTCGATGCTCTCGATGCCCACGGACAGGCGGATCAGGTTGTCCGTGATGCCCACCTTCACGCGCAGCTCCCGGGGGATGGCCGCGTGGGTCATCGTCGCCGGATGGCACACCAGCGACTCCACGCCGCCCAGGCTCTCCGCCAGCGTGACCAGCTTCAGCGAGGTGAAGAACCTGCGGAAGTCGTGCTTCTCATCCAGCTCAAAGGAGATCATCGCGCCGCCGTTGCGGGCCTGCCGCCGATTGATCTCATAGCCCGGATCGTCGGGAAGTCCGGGATAGTAGACGAGCTTCACCGCGGGGTTCCCCTTCAGCCACTCTGCGGCCCGCTGCGCATTCTCCACGTGCCGGTCCATGCGCAGGGCCAGCGTCTTGATGCCCCGGATCAGCAGAAATGCGTCGAACGGCCCGAGCACGCCGCCGGTGGCGTTCTGCAAAAAGGCTAGGCGCTCTGCCAGCGCATCCGAATTGACCACGACCAGACCGGCCACCAGGTCGCTGTGCCCGCCCAGGTACTTGGTGGCGCTGTGCACCACGATGTCCGCGCCCAGCTTCAGCGGCTGCTGCAGGTAGGGGGTCATGAAGGTGTTGTCCACGATGGAGAGGATGCCGCGGCGCTTCGCCAGCGCGGAGACCGCCGCCAGATCGGTGACCGTCATCAGCGGATTGGCGGGGCTTTCCACCAGGATCGCCTTCACGTCGGGCGTGATTGCCGCCTCCAGCGCGGACAGATCGGCGGTGTCCGCAATGCCGTACTGAATGCCGAACTGCCTGAACACCTTGTCCAGCACGCGGTAGGTGCCGCCGTAGACGTTGCTGGAGATCAGGATGCGGTCGCCTTCGCGGAACAGGCTGAGCACAGCGGTCAGCGCCGCCATGCCGGACGCGAAGGCGAAGCCCGCCGTGCCGCACTCCAGCTCCGCAATCAGCGCCTCCAACGCCGCGCGGGTGGGGTTGCCGGTGCGGGAGTATTCCCACTTCACATTCAGGCCGATGCTCTCCTGACGATAGGTGGACGTCTGATAGATCGGCACGTTGACTGCGCCGGTGAGGGGATCGCCGAAGATTCCGCCGTGAATCAGGGCAGATTCAATATCTCTGTAATTCGCCATTGTCACTACTCCTTCTGATGCAATGTTGTCTGACTTCGTATGAACATAAAAGCGCCCGCCCTGCGCAATCTAAACGACTCTGTGCAGGCGGGCGGATGACTTGCGTTGGGTTCTGCTGTGCTTTCAGGTACGCCAAGTTGCGCCTCCGCCGGCCGCGCAGCGACAACAACAGAGACGTCCATCGAAAACTACGGCAGATGCAGAGCTGCATTTGACGTTCCGGCTGTGGTTCATCGTACCTGCTGTCACGGAAAGACCTCCTTCCTGGTCTATAGAAATGCGTGAATCATTACAAATATATATTTCCTATCGGAATTAAGGATTATTATAGCGACATCATGGCGTTTTGTCAAGCGCATGACAGAATTTTTTCGGAAACATATCGGATAAGTATGTTTTGTGAATGGAATGCTGACGATAAGGAGACTGAAAAGGCGGAACCGCAATGATGAGTAACAACTGTTTTTTCTGCTTGAGCGCCTGTTGTCGCAACGGGTTTTGTTGTGGTATTCAGAATTCCAACGATCTCATTGAAGCGCCGGATCCTGCACGGGCAAGTTCCTCCAGTATCCGCCGGAACACGCCCTCGATCACTTCGGCTGTGAAGCGATTTCGGAAGGCGTAGCTGATCGTCGCAAAGTGCGGCAGGCGTTGTGACATGGTATGCCCCAGAAACCAGCGGTATGCCAGGTTCACTTCTGTGTCCCGCAAAGTCTGAGGCAGGAACCGGATGCCGAATAGATGCTGGACCAGCACCAGCTTGAACAGCACTACTGGGTCGCGGCTGGGCCGCCCATTGTCCTCGCAGTACAAATCTTCTGTCAGATCGTATATGCGCGTGAAATCCATCGCCGCGTCGATCTTTCGCAGCAGATGGTCTTCTGGTAGCAGCATGTCCACACACAGCATCTCGATTGCCTGCCGCTGTTCGGTTTCTCTCTT
>CAMBWJ010000213.1 GCA_945871545.1 uncultured Clostridia bacterium
ACCGGAAAAGATATATGGCCAAAGCGGTCGGTTGATATGTTGTTGCAGAATGAAAAATATATCGGAGACGTGCTTGTCTATAAAACCTATTGTGATGAATACCCACAAAAAAGGCGCATCAGCAATGAGGGTTATCAGGACCAGGTTCTTGCCAGTGATCACCACCCGGCGATAATTGAGAAAGAAAAATTCTTGGAGGTACAGGCCGAGCGTGCGCGCAGAAGCAATATTGTCGTTAATGCAGATGGCACGAAGAAACGGAAGGATACGCATTACAGCTCAAAATCTACCGGGAAAAGCGAAACTTGCATGATAGTAGATTAGGCTAAAGCTCTGTTGTTTCGTTTGCCAGTGTGTTCTTGTGTGGAGAAGTGTGTGCTAGTGCAATATCACAAAAAGTATGGGGTAAAATGAAAAAGCGAAATTGTCGCCTGAAAGACTGGTTTCAGCCTGAAAAAAGCATTGCTAGGGAGGATTATTACCCCACCCCGAAATAGCAGAAGGCTCAGAAGGCCTGTGGTTGCAGGGTTTCTGAGCCTTTTGAGGTAAAAAAGAACTCCACTCAGATTGTATCCAATTCTGAGTGGAGATTTGGTCGAGGTGACAGGATTTGAACCTGCGACCTTTTGGTCCCGAACCAAACGCGCTACCAAACTGCGCTACACCTCGATATGGAGCCGATGAAGGGACTCGAACCCTTGACCTGCTGATTACGAATCGGCTGCTCTACCAACTGAGCCACATCGGCACGCAGCTCATCGCCGCTGACAGTAAAGAATTATACCACAACACGATGCCTTTGTCCAGTGGGGAAGGGGAAAATGAGAACATTTAACAATTCAATTCCACGAACGGCAGGTCAACGGCGAGGTTACCGGGTTATTTTATCAGGAACTGACAAACAATGGATTGCGGGATGGCGCGTAAAATGCTATAATAAAAATGGATACAAAGGAGATGAAATCGCATGAAATCGACCTCGGGCGGTTTATGGCTGGTTGTTTGCGTGAGCTACAGCCAGCGACAGGCGGACGCAGTGGAACAGCTGCTGCGCGACGAGGGCTTTCTTGTGCGCGTCCGGGTGCTCAACCGGGCGATTTCCGGATCCGGCGTATTCGAGCTGCGCGTTCTGGCCTCCGAGGCCGAGGAGGCGCGCAGGTTCCTGAGCGAACGAGGACTTTAAGGAGGAAAGCGATTATTTATGAAGCGAATTGGCGTTTTGACCTCTGGCGGAGACGCGCCGGGCATGAATGCGGCGATTCGTGCGGTGGTGCGCACGGCGCTGGATATGGATATGTCGGTGGTCGGCTTCAAGCGCGGCTACAACGGCATGCTGATGCGCAGTCCCGACCAGCGGGACGATTTTGAGATCCTCACCGCATCCAGCGTGTCCAATCGCATCCATCGCGGCGGCACCTTCCTGATGACGGCACGTTGTCTGGACTTTCTAAATGTGGAGAACCAGAAGCAGGCCATCCGCAACCTGAAGACCATCGGCGTGGAGGGCCTGGTGTGCATCGGCGGCGACGGCACCTACAAGGGCGCCGAGGCGCTCAACAAGCTGGGCTTTCCCACGGTGGGCGTGCCGGGAACCATCGACAACGACCTGGCCTACACCGACTACACCATCGGCTTCGACACCGCGCTGAACACCGCCTGCGAGTGTATCAACCGCATCCGCGAGACCAGCGACTCCCACGAGCGCGCCAGCCTGATTACGGTGATGGGCCGCAACTGCGGCGACATCGCCCTGCACACGGCGCTGTCCTGCGGCGCGGAGCTGTACATGGTGCCGGAGATTCCGTGGAGCATCGAGGAGGTCGCCGAGCGCGTGAAGTGGGGCGTAATGCGCGGCAAGCGCAGCATGATTCTGGTGTTTGCGGAGGGCGCAATGTCCTCGCTGACCACCAATCTGCCGGAGCTCTGCGCGCAGCACCCGCAGTTGAGCGACATCGACGTGGACGAGATCGACAGCCACCAGATCGCCCGCATCATCCAGGTGCTCTCCGGCCACGAGACCCGCTCTACCGTGCTGGGCTACCTGCAGCGCGGCGGCAGTCCGTCCGCAAAGGATCGCATCCTGGGCACCCAGCTGGGCGCGCATGCGGTGGAGCTGCTGCACAAGGATATCAGCGGCGTGGCTGTGGGCGTGCGCGGCATGAACGTGATCGAGGTTCCCTTCGCGGACGTGCAGAAGGGCCCGCACGCGGCGGACAGCGGCATCGCAGAGCTGGTCGACGTGATGGCCGTCATGACCAGGGCGTAATCTATGGAAAGAATTCAGATCACCGGCACCGGCAGCGAACTGCAGGGTGTCGGTCGGCTCCCGGATGGGCGCGCGGTCTTTGTGCCGGGCGCCCTTCCCGGTGAAACGGTGGAAATTGAAGTGACGCGCGACGGCGGAAGGTTCTGCGAGGCGCGTCTCGTTCGGGTGCTTGAGGCCTCTCCGGATCGTAAGGAAGCGGACTGCCCGCACTACGGGCGCTGCGGCGGCTGCAGTGCGCGGCACATGACGTACGCGTGTTCGCTGCAGCTGAAGCGGCAGCGGGTCGTGGACGCGCTGGAGCGCATCGGCGGCGTGGAGCAGTCCGTGGTGCTGCCGACGATCAGCAGCGACGCGACGGAACGCTGCCGCAACAAGGCGGAGTACGCCGTGTCGGTGCATAACGGCGAAGTGCGCATCGGCAGCTTCGAGGGCGGCAGCCACAGGGTGCTGCCGCTGGAGGACTGCCTGCTGCAGCACAAGGAGAGCATTCGGGTACTCAACTGGATGCAGGCGAAGCTGGGCAAGTATCCCTGTGCGGGCCGCATGCGCTATCTGGTGACGCGGGTGAACCGGGCCGGGGAGACGACCGCGGTGCTCTGTGCGGATGCGCCGGTGCAGGGCGAGGCGCGCGCCGTCGCGGAGGCGCTGATGCGCGACGTGCCGGAGGTCGCTTCGGCGTATTTCTGCAAATTGAACCGCCACCCGGTGCATGCGTTGGACGGCGTGTGCAGCCATCTCGCTGGGCGGCGAACGGTGGAGGACGAGCTGCTGGGTCTGCGCTTTGAGCTTTCGCCCCAGTCCTTCTTCCAGGTGAACCCGCCCCAGGCGGAGAAGCTGTACCTGAAGGCGCTGGAGGCCGCGGGGCTCACCGAGGGTGCGCCGGTGCGGGTGCTGGACGCCTACTGCGGCGCGGGAACGATCACGCTGGCGGCGGCCCGACTGGCGGAGTTCGCGCTGGGCGTGGAGATTGTGCCGCCGGCCATCGAGAACGCGAAGCAGAACGCCCGCAGGAACGGCCTGGAGGACAGGGCACGCTTTAGCTGTGGCGACGCGGCGCGGGAGATTCCCCGGCGCATGGCGGCGGGGGAGCGCTTCGACGCGGCGATCCTGGACCCGCCCCGCAAGGGTGCGGACGCGGCGCTGCTCAACGCCATCGCGGACGCGCGCATACCGCGCATCGCCTACGTCTCCTGCAATCCGTCCACGCTGGCGCGGGATGTGAAGCTGCTGACGGAACGGGGCTACCGCCTGGAGTGGGCCCAGCCTGTGGACATGTTCCCATGGGCCTCCGATGTGGAGACGGCATGCATGATTGCACTGTGAGGTTGCAGGAAAATATGCCGACATAGTTATGCAAATCAACCGCCTTGTGGAGGAGAACCCGCAGGGCGGTCTTCATTTTCCTCTGTAAGTTTTTGATAAATGGGCTCGACAGGGCGTGTGCTACATACAAATGAGGCTACTCATCGTGCTGAAGGTAAAGGCCTGCGCGGAGATGAAACAGTACAATTTGTCCATGGGGCAGAGCTGGGTACTGGCGTATCTGGACAGTCGCGGCGGTCAGGCCACGCAGAAGGAGATTGAGGCCTTTCTGGAGGTGGAGCAGAACGGATACGTTTCATGATGGCCCTGTGAGGGCAGGTGAAACAAGAATGTGAAGCTTACGCCAAAGGCAGGGGCAATTGATGCGGACATGCGGAAGAATATGCAGGCCAGCGAGCAGATGCTTCTGGCACCCCTTTCCGCAGAGAAGCGTGCACAGCCGAAGGAGCTGCTGCTCGCGGTTGCAAGTCATTTGGAGTGAGAGCCGGTTGGACATCGGCTTTTACTCGGCAGATGCATATAAACGGAGGAGGATCTATGAAAAAACCTTGGCCGGGAGCCTACGGGAATATAAGAGGGGCTCAATCCTCACGATCCTGCTGTCCATACTGGAGGCGGCGTTTGAGAGTCTGATCCTCCTGCTTATGGCCTGTCGGCTTCGGTTCGGAAAAAAATTCCGAAAAAAGTGAAAATAGGTATTGACAAATCCGGCGTTTTATTGTATTATATACGAGTCGTCGCGAGTGCACGATGTGGGGGAGCATAGCTCAGC
>CAMBWJ010000214.1 GCA_945871545.1 uncultured Clostridia bacterium
TAACCGCGCTTGACGTAGGTTTTGTAGGTCGAAGCGATGCAGCGGTCGATCAGGGACTTCTCCTTGGCGTTGAGCGCGCCGGTGCCCACCGCCATCTCGCACAGCGACAGGATGAACTCCGATTTCAGGATGATCGGGTTCTCCACATCGCCGTACTCGCGGGAGACGTCCATGGCGTTGATGTGGTTGGGGCTGGTCGCGGAGATGTTGATGACCTCGCCGCCCAGCGCGCGAACCAGCCGTCCGTATTCCTGCTCGGGGTCGATGACCAGAATCTCGTCGTCCGTATTGAGCGCCACGTTGATCAGCTCCTCCTTCGTGATGAAGGACTTGCCGGAGCCGGATACGCCGAACACGAAGCCGTTGCCGTTGAGCAGGTTCTTGCGGTTGATGACCAGCAGGTTCTTGGAGATGATGTTGTGGCCGTAGCAGATGCCGGAGGTATCGTGCAGCTCCTGCGTCTTGAAGGGAATCATGACCGCCGTGGATTCGGTGGTCATGGTGCGTAGCGCCTCGATCATCCGCACGCCATAGGGCAGCACGGTGTTCAGACCGTCCGCCTGCTGATAGCGCAGCGTGGACATCTGGCAGAGGTGGTTGCGGGCAATGGAGAACAGGGATTCCGTGTCGCGCTCCATCTCCTCCCTGCTGTCCGCCATGTGCACCAGCGTCATGCAGCACATGAGCATCCGCTGGTCGCGGGTGGTCAGATCCTCGAGGAACTCCCTGGCCTCCTTGCGCTGAATCTCCATGTCGTGGGGCAGCGCGCCGGAGAAGTTGGAGTTGGCCTGCTGGCGCTGGTTGTAGCGCAGGACGTTGGCCTCCACCTTGTCCAGCTGCATGGTGCTGCGCTTGACGGCTTCATCGGTGGGCACGGGGTTCATGTCGATGGTCAGCATCATGGTGCGGTTCAGCTCGGAGAAGTCGTCCAGAATCTTGTCCTTGATGTAGTTGGCGTAGTCGCGCAGGAAGAGCACGCGCCCGTAGTGGCCGTCGATGCAGAAGTGGTCGTTCTCTACCTCGATGGAATCCGGGCAGATGTAGTCCACCGGCGAATGGCCGCGCTGGGCGGAGCGGCGCAGATCGAAGTGGAACTCCTCCTCCTTTCCGGTACGGAAGAAATCGTGGAAGATGCGCAGGCGCTCGGTGGCGTCCAGCGCCGTCAGCTGGGAGGACAGGTGGGCGAAATTCGCCTGCAGCTCCGCATTGATGCGCGTGAAGTAGCTGCGCGCCTCCTCGATGCTCTTTTTCTGCACCGATACGGTCAGCAGCTTGTCCTGGGTGATGTTGTTGCTGGCGCTGACCGCCTGATCCTCCACGAAGCGGTTCCACTCCCTGCGGTACGGGTCGTGCTCGTCGCCCCGCAGCGGCATCATAATGGATTCCTCGTAGTCGTTTTTGTTGACGCGCCGGTTGAACAGCGTCAGCTTGATGGACGCGCCCACATCCAGACTGTTGATCACAGCGCACCATTTCATGAACATGCTGCGCTGGTCGTCGGGGCTGGCGATCTTGTAGTTGACGTCCGTAAACCGGAAGGTCTTGGAGTAGCGGTCGCGGTACAAAAAGATGCCGTCCGGGTAGACCCTGTGGATCGGCATCCACTGCTGAATGGATTTCGGGATGGGATAGCTCTCCTTATCCCGCTTTTTCATGGAGTCGATCAATTTCATCTGACGATTCTGCCCCTCTTTCTGAACTTGAAGATGTTGCGGCCTCGGCGCTCGAAATCTTTCTCACGCCTGCGCTTTTCCTTCTGCTTCTTTGCCTGCTGCTTTTCCTCGGCCTTGCCCGGCTTCCTGTTCCTTGCGTTGGCCTCCTCCTCGCGGTCGAACTCGATCAGCTCGGCATACAGGTTGCTGCCGCGATAGACCAGCACCTTCGGGAACAGAATTTCAGACCGCACCCATACCTTCACGAACTGGTCGGCGGTCATGCCGTTGTAGCGCACAAAGCCCAGCAGCGCGAAGGGCAGCGCGGCGACCATGCAGATCCAGCTGGCAGTCTCCGTGCCCAGCAGCGGCTTGCACAGCAGAAACGCGCCCACAGCAACTGCGACGGCCAGCACGGAAAACAGAAACTGACGCAGCGTCAGTCCAAAGAACAGGGACTCCTCGTATTGCAGAATATCTCTCGGTACCTTCACTTCCATAGCATTCCTCCTTCATAGCAATCGGGCATCACAGACCCAGCATCTCCTTTGAAATCCGGTCGCTCATCTTGATCGCGCCCACCAGAACCAGCATGGAGAATATGGTTTCGCCGATGTAGCTCCAGACGATGTTGGTCGCGGACATGGATTCGTTGATGTTCGCCGGGGAGCCGGATGCGAAGGCGGAGAAGATCATGCACGCGATCACGATCACCGCGCTCTCCAGACACACGCCGGCATAGGATTTCAAAAAGTGAACGCCGATTCCGGACGTGCTCTCACCGGCGAAGGTGGAGAGCGGAATCGGCGCGAGGGCTGTGTAGGTGTAGAGGCGGAAGAAGCGTCCGTATACGCTCATGATCATCACGAAGGACAGCACCGTGATGAACAGGGAGCCGAGGATCGTCACCGCCCACAGGGGGATGGATTCCCAGAATCCAACCGCCAGTATCTTTTGTTTGACCACGTCGGGAAGCACCGCGGTCGCACCCGTCAGGCTTCCGAAGCGGCTTGTTGCAGCGGACATCACGCCCTGGCAGATTCTGAAAATCGCCATCATAATGTCCATGCCGTAGGTCACCGCCGTCTTTGCCAATACGAATCTGAGAAAGAAGCGCACGGCCTGTTCGGGGCGCTTCAGCTCCGTCAGGTTCATGGTGGACTTCATGATGCCCATCACGAAAAACAGCACCAGAAGCGCAAGCCCCACGGCGACGAGGGAATTGTGGATGCCCTCGATCACATTCCAGACCGTGCCGCCCTTGAAGCTCTGGGGAGACTGGGAAACCAGCTGCCAGATCTCCGCCATCTTCTCATTCCATGTATTGAGCGCATTGACGATGTTATCCACGACCCAATTGCCGCTCGACTGCATGGTCATCACCTCCTGTCGCGGGCAGCGGCTGTGCCGCCGCCCGCCAATTTTTTAAGATAGGATGACGTCGGTATTCTCCGATCACTTGACAATCAGGTCGAGAATCTCCTTGGCGAACATGATGATCACGCCGCCTGCGAGGGTCATGAAGCCGTTGGCGCGCTGGGACGGATCGTGGCCCTTCAGGGAGAGGCCGATCTGCACAACGCCGAAGCCCAGCAGAATCAGGCCGATGGCGCGGATCACGCTGAACATGAAGGTGGACAGGTTGTTGATGACCGAAATGGGATCGTTCGCCGCCATCGCCGGTGCGGAGCACATGCAGGCGAGGACGACGGAGAAGATGCACCACGCGCGGAACTTCCTGCTCTTGAGAATCTGTTTCATGGTCTTCATTGCTTATCCTCCATAGGGTTCAAAGTCGATGGATTCGGGTTCCAGCTCTTCCTCCGGAATCCCGTCCGGGCTGAGCAGCATTTCTGCAAACTCGTCGCCGTCCAGAAGGATGAAATCCTCCGGGCGACCGGGATCGAACAGCACGTCGTCCGGCAGCCTGTCCAACCCGTCATGGGAGAAGGGCTGACCCTTGCCGTCCGGCGTGCGTGCGATATTGGGGTGCCTGAGAAGGTTGTACTTCTCATCCACCATCGGCCTTTCGCCGCGCACAAACAGCAGCGCATACCGGTTGTCCAGCATTCTCACTTCATCCGCTGTCAGAAGCTCGCGGCCTGTTTGCTGGTAGTTGTCGGAATAGCTGCCGTTTTTGCCCTTGTTCAGACCGTGTGTGGTTGTGTCAATCGTGCCCTTGCCCATGAGCTTGGACACGTATTCGTGGGTGGACTGCTCGTTGCCGCCAAGGTATAAAAAGCTGTCACAATTGCCCACTAAGCTCTCCCAGTTGTCCTTGAACAGCGCCTTCAGCTGCGCCATGTTCTGAATGATGATGCTGACGCTGATTTCGCGGCTGCGCATGGTCGCCAGCAGCTTTTCAAAGTCGTCCGGCAGCGCGATGTTGGCAAACTCGTCCAGCACGAAATGCACATGCACGGGGAGTCTGCCGTGGTGCTTCCTGTCCGCAGAGAGATAGAGCTGCTGGAACACCTGGGTGTAGAACATGCCGATCAGGTAATTGAAGGAGCTGTCGTTGTCGGGAATGCAGCAGTAGACGATGGTTTTCCTTTCCCCGATGGAGGGGATGTCCATTTCGTCCACGTTGGTCATGCGCACCACATCCGACAGGTTGAAGGTGGCCAGACGGACGCCAACGGAAACCAGAATGGATTTCGCGGTCTTGCCCGCCGCCATCTTAAAGATGCCGTACTGCTTCACCGCGA
>CAMBWJ010000215.1 GCA_945871545.1 uncultured Clostridia bacterium
ACGAGGATCGTGACGATTTCAAGGCGCGTCAGAAGCAGGTGAAGCATCAGGTCGTGGAGAAGCTCTTCCGTGAAATCGCGCCGAAGTATAAGAAGCGCGCGGAGGAGAAGGGCCAGGGCGGCGGATACACCCGTATCGTCAAGATGGGCCCCCGTCGCGGCGATGCTGCCGAGATGGTGATTGTCGAGCTCGTCTGATCGAGGAGCGAGATGCAAAGAGCCGGTACGCAAGTGCCGGTTTTTTGTGTTTTGGAGAGGATGTGTATCGACGAAGATTCTCGCACGGGGACAATCGCGGAATCTTTTCACAGCAAGTCTTGTGCGCGGCGGTGCTTTTCGATATAATAATAGAATAGATATTTCTGGAAGAGACAGGTGGAAGCATTGGGCAAGATCATTGCAGTGACAAATCAGAAGGGCGGCGTGGGCAAGACGACCACCGCCGTGAATCTCTCCGCATGCCTGGCGGCGAAGGGCAGGCGCGTGCTGCTGGTGGACATCGATCCCCAGGGCAACGCGACCAGCGGCCTGGGCAAGGCCGGGGCGGGGGAGAATACGGTCTACGACGTGCTCATCGGCGACGCGGAGGCCCGGGAGGCCATCCTCTCCACGGGCTTCGGCACGCTGGATCTGATTCCGACAGCCATCGAGCTGGCGGGCGCGGAGATCGAGCTGGTGGGCGTGGAGAACCGCGAGACGCTGCTGAAGAATGCGCTTCAGGCGGTGCGGGGGGACTACGATGCAATCTTCATCGACTGCCCGCCGTCGCTGAGCCTGCTGACGATCAACGCCCTGACTGCGGCGGACAGCGTGCTGATCCCGATCCAGTGCGAATACTACGCACTGGAAGGCCTTGGCCAGCTGATGAACACGGTGAAGCTGATGCGCAAGAAGCTCAACACAAATCTGACCATTGAGGGCATATTGCTTACGATGTTCGATTCCCGCACGAATCTGTGCGCGCAGGTGGTGCAGGAGGTGCGCAGCCACTTCCCGAACGAGCTGTTCGAGACGATGATCCCGCGCAACGTGCGCCTGAGCGAGGCGCCGAGCTACGGTCTGCCCATCCACCTCTACGACGCGCGCTGCATCGGCGCGAAGGCGTATACGGAGCTGGCGCAGGAACTGATCGACCGGAAAGGGGTGTAAGGCATGGCGAAGAAGGTACAGCGCGGTCTGGGCCGCGGATTGGGCGCGCTACTGGGCGACGACGTGGTGGAGCAGCCCGCCGCTGCGCCGGAGGTGAAGGCCCCGGCGGAGGAAAAACGGGATGCGGTGCGCATGCTGCCCATTCGCCTGATCGATCCCAACCGGGATCAGCCCCGCAGGAGCTTTGACGAGGATGCGCTGCGGGAGCTGGCTGCGTCCATCGAGGCGGTGGGCGTGATTCAGCCGATCATCGTGGCGGAGAGTGGTGAGCGATACAGCATCATCGCGGGCGAGCGCCGCTACCGCGCCTCGCGCATGGCGGGGCTGGACGAGATTCCGGCTATCGTGCGCAACTGGGACGAGCAGCGCAGGCTCGAGGCCGCGCTGATTGAGAACCTCCAGCGCGACGACCTGAATCCCATCGAGGAAGCGCTGGGCGTGAAGCGCCTGATGGAGGAGAGCAGCCTGACCCAGGAGAAGGTCGCCGAGCGCCTGGGCAAGAGCCGCCCGGCGGTGGCGAACCTGCTGCGCCTGCTGACGCTGGAAGAGAGCGTGCAGCAGCTGCTGATCGAGGGCAAGCTGTCCGCAGGTCACGCGCGTGCGCTGGTGACGGTGGACAAAAAGCGCCAGGTGCAGCTGGCAAACCTCACTGTGCAGCAGGGCTGGTCGGTGCGCCAGCTGGAGCGCATCTGCGCCCAGCCGGTGAAGCAGGAGGAACCCAAGCCGGTGAAAGTGCGGGATCAGCAGTTCAGCCGCCTGGAGGGCATGGCGCGGGAGCTGTTCGGCACGCGCGCGAAGCTGGACGGCACCCAGGACAGCGGGAAGCTTACGCTGTTCTACTACAGTGCGGACGATCTGCAGCGCATCTGGGAGGTGCTGGAGATGGCCGGCGAGGGCAAGCTGTGAATTCCCTGTACAACGATGGCGATCGTCAGCGCGCGGAGCAGCTTGTACGCAAGTGGACGCTGATTCTGGGAGGCGCAGACCTTGCGCTGCTGGCTGCCTATGTCGCGGGAATTCTGCTGGGCTGGCGCTGGGCGATGCTGGCGGCGCTGCTGCTGGGCTTCGCTGTCGCGCTGTTTCTGGGGGATCTTTGCCTGTGGCCTGCGCTGCGCTATCGAAGATTCCTGCGGGAGCTGGACAGCGGCCTGCGGCGCAGCGTGATCTGCACGGTGGACTTACTGAAGGAACAGCCTGAGATGCAGGACGGCGCGCGGGTGCGGGAATTGCAGGTGCGCCTGGATGACGGCGACAGCCGCATCTTTTACGTGAATGCGGATCACGCAGGAGAAATCCCGGAGCCGGGCGCGGAGATTGAGCTGGAGAGCTGCGGACGGCACGTGACGGGCGTGCGGCGCTGCGGGGAGGCCCGGCAATGAGCGGACTGTGGGCAATTCCGGGCGCGGCGGCCCTCTTTTTTTG
Organism: uncultured Clostridia bacterium; assembly: GCA_945871545.1. Next base: position 2,571 of record CAMBWJ010000215.1, read on the forward strand.
CATCGTGTGCGCAGCGGTGTGCATCTGTGCCCGCCGTCGGCGCGAAGTGCATGCGGCGGACTGCATCGTAGTGCTGGGCGCGAAGGTGTACCCGGACGGCCATCTGAGCAAAACGCTGCTCTGGCGCTGCGACCGGGCCCGGGAGCTGTGGCGCGACGGGCTCGCCGGAGAGCTGATCCTATGCGGCGGTCGCGGCGGCGACGAGCCCTGCACCGAGGCACAGGCCATGGCGGCGCAGCTGGAGAAGCTGGGCGTGCCCCGTGATCGGCTGCATCTGGAGGACAGGTCGGTCAACACCGTGGAGAACCTGCGCAACGCGCAGCGGATCATGGCTGCGCAGGGATGGAAGAGCGCCATCCTCGTCACCAGCGACTACCACCTTCAGCGCGCGCTGTGGCTGGCCCGGGATCTGGGCATGGACGTATGCGGCGTTGCGGCGAAATCCAACCCGAGGCTGCGCAAGCGCGTCAAGGCCCGGCTGCGGGAGAGCGTGAGCTGGATGTTGTATTTTGTGCGCAAGTTTTAACAGAAAAGTCTGAATTGCCGAGAACTTAATCCAAATGACACGAATATTTCGTTGATGGAAGCGATACATTGTGGTAATCTACTCCGGTATCTCAAGGGAGGGACATCACAATGAAACGAATTCTTGCGCTGGCCTTGGCGCTCGCGATCTTCGCGTTGACCGGCGGCGCACTGGCGGAGGTGTTCACACCCATCACGGTGGACGGAGAAAACTACCTGTCCAACCTGGATGTGTGCATCGCCTCCATCAACGATATGGAGCTTGGAACCAACGAAACCTTCTCCTTCAACGCGGCCGTGGGCGCGCGCTCCGAGGAGCGCGGCTACCGCGAGGCCCCCAACGGGCGCGGCGTTGCGGTGGTGGGCGGCGGCGTGGCGCAGGTCGCCACCACGATCTATCTGGCGATCAAGAACATGGACAGCATGGAGGTCGTCGAGAAGCGCACCTACGGCTCCGACTTCTGCGAGAAATACGTGCCCGATACCGAGGACGCGGTGATCGCCGATTACAGCCAGCTGATCGACTTCCGCTTCACCAACCACGGCGACGCGGTGACGATCTCGGTCTGGCGCGATGACAGCAAAATCTATTGCAGCATTGAGGATGCGGACGAGCCTGGCATGGTCGCCAGCGCGTCCGTGGAGATCGATGCGGACGCAGAATGATTTCCTGCAAGATAATAAGTAGATACAACAAAGGCAGCGTGGTCGTGTGACCGCGCTGCCTCTGCGTTTTCTGCATCACAGGAACTGGTTGAACTCCACCTTCTCCCGGTTGGGGCCGATGATGGTGAAGAACTTCACGCCCCGCTCGAAGAAGGGCAGGAAGTTGATTTCGGTGTCCTGGGTCTCGTAGCCGCAGGCCTGGGCGTCGCTCCAGGCAGCCTCGATGTCCTGGACGTTCAGCGCCACGTGGTCGATGGCGCCACTCTTCATGGCCGGCTCCTCCACGGCGTAGGTCTCGATCACCAGCGTGCCGTTCTGCAGGAAGGCCACCTCGTCGGGATTCTGCCAGATGACCTTGAAGCCGAGGCCCTGATAGAATTCGATGGTCTTGCCTAGGTCGCCGGTCGGGATGCCCAGGTGCTGGATGCCGGTCACATTGTTGCGAAAGCTGTCAGCACGGTTCATTGCTCTTACCTCCTCATGGTGTATCCTTGCTGCGCGTCAGGCGAAGGCCCGGCGCGGGTTTTCGATGGTCATGGCGCGAAGCTGTCCCTCCGAAACGACCGCATCACAGGTGGAAAGGTGTATCCTGAACGCC
>CAMBWJ010000216.1 GCA_945871545.1 uncultured Clostridia bacterium
GCAGACGGCGGGAGCCGACAGGGCAAGAGCTGCGCAGAGGGCAGCAGCCGGTGGTCTTCATCTTCAAAGGGGATGCGTCCTTGGCCGATTCAAAGCGCCAGGATTCTCCTGCTGCGCTCCGGGGGGAAGTAGCTCTGGATGCAGGGGATCAGCGGAATCAGAGCGCCCGGCGGCAACATGATTTTGACCACATCGTAGATGAAGAACTGGATGCTGCCGCCCGCTTTGCCCTCGGGCTCCAGTCCGCAGGCCCTCACAGCGCCGGCGATCAGGCGGCTCAGCCAATTCATGCCGAGAACCTCATTCTGACCGCCCGACAACCGTGTGACTTGATGAACATTTGACAAATGCTTGATGACCCTCTGATGACCTCCGGCGCATCCGCATGTTAGAATAATGCAGAAAGAGAGGTCTTGCAGGATGGAGATTCGCCTTGTGGGCATCACCAAGGGCTTTGGCGGGAAGGCCGTCATCCGGCCCACCACGCTTCGGATCGAGAGCGGCAGCTTCACCACCCTTCTGGGGCCGTCCGGCTGCGGCAAGACGACCCTGCTGCGCATGATTGCCGGGCTGGAGACGCCGGACGCGGGTGAAATCTTCTTCGACGACTGGTGCGTCTATTCCAGGGAAAAGAAGATCAACGTGCCGCCGGAGAAGCGTGGGCTGGGCTTCGTGTTTCAGGACTTCGCCCTCTGGCCGCACATGAGCGTATTTGAAAACGTCGCCTTTGGGCTTCGGGCTGCGGGGGACACCCGGGATCTGGAGCGAAGGGTGAAGGAAGCGCTCCATGCGGTGCAGCTGGACGAGTTTATTAAGCGCTATCCGCACCAGCTCTCCGGAGGACAGCAGCAGCGCGTGGCCTTCGCCCGCGCCATCGTCATCGAGCCCAGGTGCATCCTGTTCGACGAGCCGCTCTCCGCGCTGGACGCGCTGCTCCGGGAGGAGATGCGCACGGAGCTGCGGGAGCTGACCGGCCGTCTGGGCATCACCTCCGTCTTTGTGACCCACGACCAGACGGAGGCCATGAGCATGAGCGACAAAATTGCCGTGCTGTACGGCGGCAGCGTGGAGCAGTACGACAGCCCGGAGGTCATCTATTCCGCGCCCAAAACCAAGTTCGTGGCCCACTTTGTGGGGGCCTCCGACTGGATCGACGAGCATCACATGTTCCGCCCGGAGAAGGCCTCGCTGCAGGCTGCGGAGGATCTCAGGCGCTTTGACACGCAGGTGCTCTCCGCGCAGTTCCTCGGCGACAGCTATCAGCTTCGCCTGAAGTATCAGGCGCAGAATTGGGTGCTGCCCTCCGCGAAAAGGGTGTCGATCGGGACGCAGCTCCCGATTTACATAGAGAAACGGGACATCATTACACTGTAAAGAGAAAGAGGTTTTACACATGAAGAGATTTCTTGCAATCCTGCTGGCCTGCGTTCTGTGCACCGGTCTGGCCGCATCCGCGGAGCTGTCCGGCAAGGTGACCGTCTACATGCCGTCGCCCTCGGGCCTGGCCGACAAGCTGGCCGCCGGATTCACGGCCGCGACCGGCGTCGAAGTGGAGCAGTTCCAGGGCACCACCGGCGAAATCCTGGCCCGCCTCGAGGCCGAGGAAGCCAACCCGGTGGCCGACGTGGTCATTCTGGCCTCCTGGTCGGACGGCCTGTCCATGAAGCAGGGCGGCAAGCTCGTCTCCTACACCCCCGCCAATGCCGACAAGGTGGTGGAGGGCTGGATCGACGCTGACTCCATGCTCTTCGGCTACAGCGCCTCCGCAGTGGGCGTGATCTACAACACCATCGTGGTGCCGGAGCTGTCCGCGGACTGGAGCGAGCTGGCGGATGCGCAGTACGCGGGCCAGCTGGCGATCCCGGATCCCGAGAAGTCCGGCTCCTGCAAGGACTTCGTGGCGGGCTACGTCAACGCCTACGGCTGGGATGACCTGCAGGCGATGGCCGACAACGGCATGGTCGTTCCCGGCGCGAACAAGGCGGCGCTGGAGGCCGTGACCACCGGCGAGGTGGGCATCCTGGTGGCCGGCGTGGACTACAACGCCTACTCTTCCATGGCGAAGGGCGAGCCGCTGAGCATCTACTATCCCGCAGGCGGCACCGTGGTCAATCCCCGCCCCGCGATGATCCTGAGCACCGCGCCCAATGCGGACAACGCGAAGGCCTTCATCGACTACCTGTTCTCCGACGAGGCCCAGCAGCTGGTGGCCGAGGCCTATCTGCTGCCCGGACGCAGCGACGTCAAGTGCGAGAACCGCAGCAATCTGGAGGACATCCCGCAGATCGCCTGCGACTGGGACGCCATGCTGGCGATCTCCACCGAGTCCGCCGCACAGCTGAATGCAATCTGCAAGTAAGCGGAGGATATTATGAAGATCAGATGCAAGAAACAGCTTCCGTTGATTCTGCTGGCTGCGGTACTGTGCTTTCTGATCGTCTGCCCCTTAATCATGATCTTTGCCAGGGCGGTCATTGTGGATGGCCGCCTTGACTTCTATTCGGCGTGGCAGACGCTTACAGAGAGCGAAAACGCAGCGATGATCGGCAATTCCCTGCTGCTGGGCGTGCTGGTGGTGCTCCTCTCCACGCTGATTGCCGCGCCCCTGGCCTATCTCTTCTCCCGAACCTGCTTTGCCCGCTGCCGGGCCTTTGACGTCATCTTCATGATCCCCTTCATGACCCCGCCCTACATCGCCTCCATGGGCTGGATCCTGTTCATGCAGAAGCGCGGCCTGCTCCCGCAGCTGCTGCCTGCCGCTGCGGGCTGCGAGAACTGGTTCTTCTCCCTGGGCGGACTGGTACTGGTCATGAGCCTGCACGTGTTCCCCTTCATGCTGACCATGCTGAAAAACGCCATGCTGAACATCCCCTCCAGCCTGGAGGAATCCGGGGCAGTGTTCGGCGCGGGCTTCTGGAAGCGGATGCGGAAGATCTTCGCGCCGCTGCTCAGCGGCAATTACGCCATCGGCGCGCTGCTGGTGTTCGTCAAGACCATCTCCGAATACGGCACGCCCTCCACCCTGGGCCGTCGCATCGGCTTCGAGGTGTTCACCACCGAGATTCACCGCTACGCCACCGTGGCGCCCATCGACTTCGGCAAGTCCGCGGCGCTGGCCTCGGTGCTGGTGGGCATTTGCCTGTGCATGTGGATGATCCAGAACTACATCACCACCCGCAAGAGCTACAACCTGGTCAGCGGAAAGGGCAGCCGCTTCGTTGAGGTGAAGCTGTCCAAACCGGTGAAGGCCGCCTGCTGGGCATGGATCGGCGTGGTGCTGCTGCTCTCCATCGGCGTGCCCTACTTCTCCGCCATCTCCACCTCGCTGATCAAGCTGCGCGGCTACGGCCTCGCCAGCGGCAACTTCACCCTCGGGCATTACGTGGAGCTGTTCACGGAGAACACCAAGGGCATAAGCGCGCTGTGCAACAGCCTGATCCTTGCGGTATCCTCCGCCTCCATCTGCGCGGTGCTGGGCACGCTGGTGGTGCTGGCGGTGCGTTCTTCCCGCTCGAAGCTGCGCAAGCTGGTCGAGGCCATGGGCCTCCTGCCGGAGATGCTGCCCGGCATCGTGTTGGTCATCGGCATCATGCTGTTCTGGAACCAGATTTACAGGGTTCTGCCCCTCTACAACACGCTGGGCATCATGGTGCTGGCCTATGTGGTGCTGTTTCTTCCCTACACGGTGCAGTACGTCACCTCCGCCTTCACCCAGATCAGCGACAGCCTGATCGCGGCGGGGCAGGTGTTCGGCGGCAGTCCCGCCTACATCTTCCGCAGAATCACCCTGCCGCTGATTCTGAAGGGCATGGCTACGGGCTGGATGATGACCTTCATCATCGCCTTCCGCGAGCTGGTCACCGCCAGCCTCATCGCGCCGCCCAACACGCTGGTGGTCTCCACCTACATCGTCCGCGAGTTTGAGCAGGGCAGCGTGTCGGTGGGCATGGCCATGGCGGTGCTGTGCGTGCTGTTCACCACCACCGCGCTGCTGATCCTGAATCGTGCCATTGCGCGGCAGAAGGGGGCGTGAGCATGCATCTGTACATTGCCGGAGGCTGCGGCGAGCACGGCCGCAACTGCTTCCTCGTGGAGGGAGACCGCATAGCTTTTCTGCTGGACTGCGGCGTGATGGCGGGGGAGGAGGGCGGCGGAACTCCCCGCCTCTCCCCAGAGCAGATTCGCAGCCTGCAATGCGTCTTTCTGACCCACTCCCATGCCGACCACACCGGTGCGCTCCCGTGGCTGCGGAGCCGGGGCTATGCTGGGCCGGTCGTCGCGTCGCGCCACACGCTTGCGCAGCTGCCCTTTCCCGTGGATGGAGCGCTTCCATTGGAACAG
>CAMBWJ010000217.1 GCA_945871545.1 uncultured Clostridia bacterium
CGATGTTGGTGCTGACGAAGGTGATCGCCGCCTGATGGAAGGCGTTCATGGAGGCATAGATGAAGCCCTCCAGATTCTGGGACGCGGAGTTGCCCGCCACCACGATATCACCGTAGCTGTTGACCGTGGACTGAATCAGCACGTTGGAGATGGAGAAGCATGCGCCCTGGAAGCCCGCCGGAAGGCCGATCTTCGAGATGGCGATGAGCTTGTCGCGGTTCACCCGCAGCTTCTTCAGATCCAGGTGCACGAAGCCGTCGGTGCGGATCAGGCAGATCACCACCAGCACCGCCGAGATGATCTGGGAGATGATCGTCGCAAGCGCCACGCCCGCCACGCCCATGCGGAACACGATGACGAACAGCAGGTTCAGCGCCACGTTCACCAGGCCCGAGAGCGTCAGGAAGTACAGCGGACGGCGGGTGTCGCCCACCGCGCGCAGCACCGCCGCGCCGAAGTTGTACAGCATGTTGAAGGGCATGCCGATAAAGTAGATGCGGATGTACTGGGTGGCCAGCGGCAGCACGCTCTCCGGCGAGCCCATCCACGAAAGGAAGGTTCCCCCGAAGATGAAGCCGAAGATGCCGATCGCCACGCCGCCGATCAGGCTGATGAAGATGGAGGTGTGCACCGTCTCCTGGGTGCCCCTGTAATCTCCCGCGCCGTAGTAGCGCGCCGCCACCACGTTCGTGCCCACCGACAGCCCCAGAAACACGTTGATGATGAGGTTGATCAGCGCCGCCGTGGAGCCCACCGCCGCCAGCGCTTCCTTGCCCGAGCAGCGCCCCACCACGATCACGTCCGCCGCGTTGTACAAGAGCTGCAATATGCTCGTCAGCATCAGCGGAACCGCAAATGCCGCCACCTTCGGAATCAGCTTTCCGTGGGTCATGTCCAGCTCATAATTGTGCTTTGCCCTGTGCAGCACCACTTCCACCTCCATCGTTGCCCATCGCGTGTCCATTCATTATAGTGAACCAAGTTGGAATCTGTGCGCAGATTATCTTGTTTCCCTGTAAACTCTTTTGTCATTTTCCAGCCCGCAGCGCACAAAAATCCCCGCTGAAGCAGCTTTTGTAGTTCCAATTTCAGTTTTACATAAACTTCATCAAAACTACGTCAGAATATGCTTTTAATTTACCATGCTAAAGTGTTAAACTATGCTCACAACGAACGGAGCGTACGTCGCTCCGGAAAAGCAGAGATTCATACTGGAGGGTATTACCATGAAAAAGACGCTTGCAATGATCCTGGTTCTGATGTTTGTTCTGTCCGCCGCCTGCATGGCAGAGGGCGTGACCTTCAAGATGGGCTTCGACGCGGAGTATCCGCCCTACACCTACATGGGCGACGACGGCGAGTACACCGGTTTCGACATTGAGATGGCAAAGGGCGTGTGCGAGATCCTGGGCTGGGACATCGAGCTGGTTCCGATCAACTGGGACACCAAGCTGTTCTCCCTGGACGCCGGTGAGATCGACTGCATCTGGTCCGGCCTGACCATCGACGTGATCGACCCCGAGGCCTACACCCTGTCCATGGCCTACTCCGACAACTCCCAGATGATTCTGACCAAGGCCGACAGCGGCATCGCCACCATCGACGATCTGGCCGGCAAGGTTGTGGGCGTGCAGCTGGGCACCTCCGCGGACATCCTGCTCAGCGGCGATTGCGAGGATCTGGCAAAAACCTTCGGCGAGCTGATTCGCTTCGAGAACTACAACGTGTGCTTCACCGAGCTGATGGCCGGCTCCATCGACGCCATCGCGATCGACATCGGCGTTGCCGCCAACAAGATTGCCGAGTACGGTGACGAGTACGTGATGCTGGACGAATCCTGGGCCGCTGAGAAGTACGGCATCTGCTTCCGCAAGGACGACGCCGAAATGTGCGCACAGGTTGAGGAAGCCTTCATGCAGCTGGTTGCAGACGGCACCTATATCTCCCTGGCCGAGAAGTACGGTCTGGACACCAGCGCACTGTGCCTGAGCGCCGAATAAGCTTCGGACTTGTACGGAAATCCTGACAAATCAACAAAATAACGGGCTGTGGGGTTATGGCGAAAGCGATAGCCCCAATGCCTGCGTAAAGGGGAAACAGAAATGACCATCACCGCCATGATCGCCAAGATGAGCGAGGGCCTGGGCAGAACCTGCACCATATTCGGCCTGACGCTGCTCTTCTCCCTGCCGCTGGGCCTGATCGCCGCCTTCTTGCGCATGAGCAAGATCAAGCCGGTCCGCTACTTCGCGCAGGTGTACATCTCCATCCTGCGCGGAACGCCGCTGATGCTGCAGCTGCTGGTGGTGGCCTACGGCCCCTTCTATCTGTTCGGCTTCGGTGTGGCGCGCAACAAGCTGATCCCCATCATCATCGCCTTCTCGCTGAACTACGCGGCCTACTTTGCGGAAATCTACCGCGGCGGCATCGAAGCCATGCCCGTTGGCCAGTACGAGGCCGCAGCGGTGCTGGGTTACAGCAAGTTCCAGACCTTCATGCGCATCATCCTGCCGCAGGTCATCAAACACATTTTGCCCTCAGTCACAAACGAGGTCATCACACTGGTCAAGGACACCTCCCTGGCTTTTACCCTGGCCTATCAGGAGATGTTCTCCATCGGCAAGCAGATCGCCAACTCCCAGACCAGCTTCATGCCCTTCGTGATCGCCGGCGTGTTCTACTACGTGTTCAACTCCATCGTCGCCTTCGTGATGAACCGGCTGGAAAATCGCCTGAACTACTATCGATGAAAGGAGCGCGCGCCATGAAAATTCTGGAAATCAATCACATGCGCAAGCACTTCGGGGAGCTGGAGGTGCTCAACGACATCTCCCTGTCGGTGGAGGAGGGTCAGGTGGTGTCCATCATCGGCCCGTCGGGCAGCGGCAAGAGCACGCTGCTGCGCTGCGCCACGCTGCTGGAGACCATGGACGGCGGCGACCTGGCCTATCTGGGCAAGTACGCCGCCCGGGAGGAGAACGGCAAAAGCGTCTACGTGAGCAAGGCCGAGCTGCGCAGCATCAAGTCCTCCTTCGGCCTGGTGTTTCAGAACTTCAACCTCTTCCCCCACTATTCCGTGCTGAAGAACATCACCGAGGCCCCGATTCTGATCCAGAAGCGCCCCAAGGACGAGGTCTACGCCCACGCAAGGGAGCTGCTCAAGCAGATGGGTCTGGCCGACCGTGAAAACGCGTACCCCTACCAGCTCTCCGGCGGACAGCAGCAGCGCGTGGCCATCGCGCGGGCGCTGGCCATGCAGCCGAAGATCCTGTTCTTCGACGAGCCCACCTCCGCCCTGGACCCCGAACTGACCGGCGAGATCCTGAAGGTCATCCGCGACCTGGCCGCACAGCACATGACCATGGTGATCGTCACCCACGAGATGGCCTTCGCCCGGGACGTGTCCGATCACGTGATCTTCATGGACGGCGGCGTGATCGTGGAGCAGGGCAACCCCTTCAACATCATCAACAATCCCCAGCAGGAGCGCACGATCCAGTTCCTCTCCCGCTTCAACTGAAGCTGCGCCCCATAAACGACAATTCGCCGCAGTACGCACGGCCCTGCCGGAATGCTGCGGCTTATTCTTGGAGTAACGATTATGAAACTGCGCTTTGCAAAGCTCAATCCCACCGAAAACATGACGATCCTCGTCACCGACCCTGTCCCCCGCGACCGGCACAGCGCCGTCGCCGAGGCCCTGATGGCCTACGGCAGCGTGGGCGGCGAACAGGTGGGCTTCCTGGAGGAAGCGTCCCTGCCCGGCGCGCGCGCACGTTTGCAGATGATGGGCGGCGAGTTCTGCGGGAACGCCACCATGTCGCTGGCGGCGCTGCTGGCGTTCCGGGAGAACCTGCCCGACGGCGGCGAGGCGGTGTATCCGCTGGAGGTCTCCGGTGCGGACGGGATCGTTGCCTGCCGCATCCGTCGCAGCGGCGACGTGTGCCGCGGCACGGTGTGCATGCCGCTGCCGGAGGCGATCCGGGAGGTGGACTTCCCCGACGGCGTGCGCTGTCCGGTGGTATTCTTCCCCGGCATCGCCCACGCCATCGTCCGGGAAGGCGTGCTGCGCTCGAGCGACGCGCCGCGCTGCATCCCCCGCTGGTGCGAGGCCTGCGAAACCGACGCAATCGGCGTCATTCTTGCCGATGACGCACTGGACCGCATCCGCCCGCTGGTGTACGTGCGCTCCACGGACAGCAGCGTTTGGGAGCGCGGCTGCGGCAGCGGCACGGCGGCGCTGGGCGCATATCTGGCCCATGAACGGCGCGGCGGCGCGGCCCTCGACGTGGCCCAGCCCGGCGGCACGATTCATGTGGAGGCCAGCTGGGACGGCGAA
>CAMBWJ010000218.1 GCA_945871545.1 uncultured Clostridia bacterium
ACTGTGCGCCGCTGGCGCGTCTGCCGCATGGAAATCTGGTGCGAGGCGCTGGGCAACCCTGCCAGCAAGATCGACGGCTATGAGGGCAAGCGTATCGGCGCCATCATGGAAAAGCTGGGTTGGACGTATGGCAGTTCACGCAAGTACAAGCTCTACGGAAATCAGCGGGTCTACATCAGGAAGGATGAAAAGTGATGCTTGAAAAGGAGCTGGAGAAAAAGCTCGTGCTGGAGGTCAAGGCGCGGCGAGGACTGTGCATGAAGTGGGTGTGCCCGGGAAACCGCGGCGTACCGGACAGAATCGTGCTGATGCCCGGGGGCCGGGTATACTTCATCGAAATGAAGCGCCCGGGAAGGTCAAAGACCGATCCCCTTCAGGAATACTGGGCGCGCACGCTGCGCCAGATGGGCTTTAAAACGCGGCTGGTTCACAGCCTGGAGGAGCTGAGCGATGCTCTGCGGATGATCGAGGAGGACAAAGGCGATGTTTGAAGTGGCAAAGGCATTTGGGTTCACTGGGTTCGGAATCTTCCTGGGGCTTGTGTACGCGCGCCACGGCTGGAAGAAATACTATGAAGGTCTGCGGTCTGAGCGTGGTAAGACCGAGGGCAATCGAGGCGCACGGTGACAACGTACTACGGCTGCGAGGCGCTGCTCCGCGCGTATGAGGGCGATCAAGAGGCTGCCTACGCGCTCTACGAGGAGAATCTGCCGCTGATCCGCAAAGTCGCCATCCGGCACGCGCACATCGACTATGCCGTGGGGCTTGACGATCTGATGCAGGAGGGCTATCTGGCAACGCTGGAGGCCGCACAGGCCTATGTGGACGGCAAGTGGGGCTGGCCTCAGACGCTCGTGTGGGCGCTGAAGCGGCGCTATGCGCGCCTGTTTCCAAGGCGAAGGCAGAGGCTGATTTCTCTGGAGCGCGCGCCCTCCGGTGCGCTGGCGCGACCGGACGCGGCGCTGACGCGCGCGGAGGACCGGGAGGATGTGTACACCCTCGCTGCGGCCTGCGGCGGAGAGACCGTCGCGCAGGTGATCCTCGCGCACGATTTGGACGGCGAATCGCTGCGAAGCATCGCTGCCCGCCTCGACCTCAACTATACCACGATGTGCCAGCAGCGCAGGCTCACGCTCAAACGAATGCGGCGCGGGGAGGCAGAGAAATGAAGTTCAAGCCCTATCCCTATCAGGAGGCAGCAATTCAGTGGATATTGGATCGCCCCTCCTCCGGCCTGTTCCTGAGCATGGGCATGGGCAAAACGCCCATCACGCTTACGGCCATCGAGGAGCTGATCTATAACCGTCTGGAAGTCGAGCGCGTACTGGTCATCGCGCCGCTGCGTGTGGCGCAGGACACTTGGGTAAAGGAGGCTGCAAAATGGGATCATCTGAAACATCTTAGAATCGCCCGCATGACGGGCACGCGGAGGGAGCGCATCGCCGCGCTGGAATCCGAAGCGGATGTGTACGTCATCAACCGGGAGAATGTGGTCTGGCTCACAGAGCACCTGGGCCCGCATTACTGGCCTTACGACATGGTCGTGATCGACGAGCTGTCCTCCTTCAAAAGCCCCTCCGCGCGGCGGTTCCGGGCGCTTCGGCGCAAGCTCGGCGCCATCCGCAGAATCGTGGGGCTGACCGGCACACCCGCGCCCAACGGTTTGATCGACCTGTGGAGCCAGGTGTATCTGTTGGACCGCGGCGAACGGCTGGGCCGATTCGTCACGCACTACCGGGATCGTTACTTTGAGCCAGACCGGCGCAGCGGGATGCAGGTCTACTCCTACAAGCTGCGTCCGGGCGCAGAGGAAGCCATTCACAACAAGCTCTCCGACCTCTGCATGAGCCTGCGCAAGGAGGACTACCTCGATCTGCCCGGCCAGATTTACGAGAACGTCGAGCTGACCCCGCCACCCGCGCTGCTGAAGAAGTACCGCGCCTTTGAGCGCGAGCGCATCATGGAGTGCGTGGGAGAGGACGGAGAAATAATTGCCCTGAGCGCGGCGGCGCTGACCAACAAGCTGCTGCAGTTTGCCAATGGCGCGATCTATGACTCTGAAGGCGCGGCGCATGAGCTGCACAGCCTGAAGCTGGACGCGCTGGAGGAGCTGATCGAGGCCGCGAACGGCGAGCCGGTGCTGGTGTTCTACGCCTTCCGGCACGACCGCGACCGGATTATGGCGAGGTTCGCCTGCCGGGAGCTGAGGGCCAGCGCAGACATCGATGCGTGGAACCGCAGGGAAATCCCCGTGGCCATCGCGCATCCCGCCAGCGTGGGCCACGGTCTGAACCTGCAGGAGGGCGGGCACATCATCATCTGGTATGGCCTCACCTGGTCGCTCGAGCTGTACCAGCAGGCCAACGAGCGCCTCAACCGACCGGGTCAGACCAGCGTGTGCAGAATCTACCACATCCTGCTGAAGGGCACGGCGGACGAAATGGTGCTGGAGGCGCTGAAGGGCAAGAACACAAGTCAAAGCGCGCTGATCGAGGCGCTGAAGAAGAGGATATAGGAGGAATGAATCATGAATGCGGCGGAACCGGAACTGAGAAAACTGGTGGACCTGGAGCTGGAGGCGGCGAACCGGGAGAATCCGCCCTTCCACAGCGCGCATGAGGGCTACGCGGTGATTCTAGAGGAGGTCGAGGAGGCAAAGGCGGAGCTTGCGCGCGTGGAGAACGATATGGTGTCTATTTGGGCCGGCGTGCGTCATGACGATCCCGACAGGGCATACACCTGGGCCAGATTCCTCGAAAATACGGCCATGCGGTTGGCTGCCGAAGCCCTTCAGGTCGCGGCCATGGCCCGGAAGTTTCGGCAGCTCGGAGGTGGGGTCCATGACGCTTGACGGATTCCGGCGCTACATAAAAGCCGAGATGGAAAAGGGCATTCCCTTCATTGCGTACTGGTACAACGGCGGCATGGGGCTGCTGCGCACCGGGCCGATTGAGCGGCCTCCGCTGATAAGGTGGGCGCTGCACACCTCGAAGCGTAAGAAGCCCATCCTCTATGAGAGCGATGGCGCATCCGGGAACACGCACAGGTACGCGCCCATGCTCACAAGCTGCTTGGGGCAGTCCTCCGCGTCCGTGGAAAGCTTGATACCGTCCACGGCGTAGCCGTTGTAGAACAGCCGGGAGCCGTCCACGTAGGCCAGCGCGTCCTTGGCGAGCATGCCCTGGGGGCTCTGCAGCCCGGATGCGTAGGTGCTGCGCGCCTTGCGCCGGGAGAACAGCGGGTAGCGGTCGGCGGACAGGTTTTTCTCGTCGTACCATTCGCCCTCCGCGATGCGCAGATTGTGGTTATATCCGCCGAATACGTCGATGACCTGAAGGGTCTGCGCGCCCTCGGCCAGATCAGGAAGAAAGGGCATCCTTCTCACCTCCCGTGCGCTCCGTAAACCCGAACCCCGGCACGCGCCGCTTGGGCATGTGCGTGCGGTTGTAGTAGTCCGTATAGGTCAGATAGGCATTGTTGAACAGGGTCTTGCTGTTGTTGTACTTGGCAATCTCCATGTTTCCCAAGTCGATCTGGCTCTCCAGATACCAGCGGTAGAGAATGTCGTAGGGGTAGGGCGCGATCAGCTCCTCGCGCATGCCCCCCGGGGTCGCCCGATAGCCCTCGAAATCATACTCCAACGGGCTGTCCTCGTGGGTGTCGATCAGCTCGCGCACAATCAGGCCGTCGATGTCGGACAGCCACTTCACCTTGTCCGCCTGGGAAAACTTGTTGGGTTTCAGCCCGTCCACAAGGGCGATGGCCTCCGCAACGGTCATATTGCGCACCTCCACACATTCAAAATCGGAGGCGATGCATCCAGCCCGCCTCCGTCATTCTGCGGTTAAACAGGAACGCCCTGAATCGCCGCCATCTTCTTCTGCTCCTCGTCGCTGTACTTGTCAGCGGCCTCCTGCGCCTGCTGGGCGCGGTCCAGCACGTCCTTGACGTAGGCCGGAACCTGCACCTTCTTGCCGCGGGGAATCTGCCAGGCCTTGCCGTTGACCGCCACATACTGGAAGGGCGCTTCGCCGGAGACCTTGGGCACGAAAACGTCCACCATCGCCTCGGTGGCCTGTGCTGCTTCAGTCTTTGCTGCCATCTTCGTCATCCTTTCATGGTAGGGGAGGGGCTATGCCCTCCCCGTGGTTCATGCAGTCGCGCTACTGCCTGCGGCAAGCGCGACCAGCCCGGGCTGGAATCCAAAGGATTCGCCCGGCGCTGCCGGCCGCTGCAAAGCGTTGCAGTGCGGCCGGTGCGGTTCAGGTTGTCACGTGAATCAGTTCGCGCTGTCCACGCTGGAGTAGGCGCTGCAGGA
>CAMBWJ010000219.1 GCA_945871545.1 uncultured Clostridia bacterium
GGTCTGCATCATCGAGGCCATGAAGCTGATGAACGAGCTGACCGCCGATCAGGATGGCGAGGTCGTGGACATCTGTGTGAACAACGGCGATGTGGTGGAGTACGGCCAGCCGCTGTTCAAGCTCTGTTAGGAGAGAAAAAGCAATGAATCGTGAAGAGATCATGCAGATCCTGCCACATCGCGGCAGCATGCTGCTGTTGGATGCAGCCTGGCTCGGCGAGGACGGCGCGGCCCATGGAAAGTATCATGCGCGCGGTGACGAGTGGTTCTTCGACGGACATTTCCCCGGAAATCCGGTGATGCCCGGCGTGGTGCAGTGCGAGATCGTCGCGCAGACGAGCTGCATGCTGTTCCAGGAGGCGCTCAAGGACAAGATCGCCCTGTACGCGGGCATCGACAAGGTTCGCTTCCGTCGCATGGTGCGCCCCGGCGACACCCTGGAGCTGCGCTCGGAGCTGATCCGCCAGAAGCTCAACCTGCTGGTGGTGCGCGGCGAGGCCCGGGTGGACGGCGAGCTTTGCATGTCCGGCGAATTGTCCTTCATTCTCACGCAGAAGTGATGCGCAGGTTCTGACCTGCGATGTTCGAGCGACAGGAGGCTTCTATTTGTTTCCAAAGATTCTGATTGCCAACCGTGGAGAGATTGCGGTGCGCGTGATTCGCGCCTGCAAGGAGATGGGCATTTCCACGGTGGCGGTTTTTTCTGAGGCGGACCGCACTGCGCTGCACGTCGCCCTGGCGGACGAGAGCGTGTGCATCGGTTCCGCGCCCGCATCGGGCAGTTATCTGAATATGCCGGCGGTGCTTTCAGCAGCAATCGTCACCGGAGCGCAGGCCATCCATCCCGGCTACGGTCTGTTATCAGAGAATCCGTGCTTTGCCGAGCTGTGCGAGCGCTGCAAGATCAAGTTCATCGGCCCTTCCGCTGAAGTTATCCGCAGGATGGGCGACAAGGACGAGGCCCGGCGCACCATGCGCGAGGCCGGCGTTCCCGTGGTTCCGGGCTGCGACCTGGTGGAGAGCGTTGAGCAGCTGCATTCGGAGGCGCAGCGCATCGGCTATCCGCTGCTGATCAAGGCGCGCTCCGGCGGTGGCGGTCGCGGCATTCGCCGCGTGGACGCGGAGGATGAGCTGGAGAGCGCCTATTTGTCCGCGCGCGCAGAGGCCGAGAGCGCCTTCGGCGACGGAGAGGTCTACATGGAGAAGCTGCTGCTGAACGTAAAGCACATCGAGGTGCAGCTGCTCTGCGACGCCCACGGCAACGTGATTACGCTGGGCGAGCGCGAGTGCTCCATGCAGCGCCTGCATCAGAAGCTGATCGAGGAGAGCCCGTCCCCGGCGGTGGATGCGAAGCTGCGTGAAAAAATGCTGGACGCAGCTGTGCGCGCTGCGAAGGCCGCAGGCTATGAGGGCGTGGGCACGGTGGAGTTCCTGCTCACCGAGGACAAGCAGTTCTACTTCATGGAGATGAACACGCGGCTTCAGGTGGAGCATCCGGTGACGGAGATGGTCACCGGCGTCGATCTGGTCAAATGGCAGATCCGCGTGGCGGCCGGGCTGGAGATTCCCTTCCGACAGGAGGAGGTCAAGCTGCGGGGCCACGCCATCGAGTGCCGCATCAACGCCGAGAATCCGGCGGAGAATTTCCGTCCCTGCGCGGGCAAGGTGACGCTGCTGCACGTGCCGGGCGGCCCGATGGTGCGCTTTGACACGGCGCTCTATCAGGACTACGTGATCCCGCCCTTCTACGACTCCATGGTGGCCAAGCTGATCGTGCATGCGCCAACCCGCGCGGAGGCGATCCGCAAGATGCAGGCCGCGTTGTGCGAGATGGTCATCGAGGGCGTGGAGCACACCGGCTGGATGCAGTCCGATCTGATCGCCGAGCGCGGCTTTCAGGACGGAACCTACACCACCGCGTATCTGGATGGGAGGTAAGCGATGCTGAAGAAAGATCTGTTCCGCCGTCCGAACATCGAGCTGGAGGATGCGGGAATGAACACGTCCGAGCAGCCGGAGAGTCCGAACGCGCTCTACGTCTCCTGCCCGAAGTGCAAGGCGATGTGCGCGGACACGGATTTGCAGAGCAACTTCTCTGTCTGTCCGACCTGCGGGCACCACTTCCGCATTGGCGCGCGCAGGCGCATCGAGCTGATCGCGGACGAGGGCAGCTTTGAGGAACTCTGGAAGGACTTGCGCGGCGAGGATCGTCTGCAATTCGAGGGCTATGCCGCGAAGCTTGAACAGGCCAGGGCGCAATCGGGGGAGACCGAGGGCGTGCTGACCGGGCTGTGCCGCATTGAAAATATCAAAACCTGCGTCTTTTCCATGGAGTCCGCCTTCATCATGGGTTCCATGGGCACTGCCGTGGGCGAAAAGATCACCCGACTGTTTGAGCTTGCCCGAAAGGAGAAACTGCCGGTGATCGGCTTCTGCGTCTCCGGCGGTGCGCGCATGCAGGAGGGCGTGCTGTCGCTGATGCAGATGGCCAAGACCTCCGGCGCGGTCAAGCGCCACTCGGATGACGGCGGGCTGTACATCGCCGTGCTCACCGACCCCACCACCGGCGGCGTGATGGCGAGCTTTGCCATGGAGGGCGACATCACCATCGCCGAGCCGGATGCGCTGATCGGCTTTGCGGGGCCGCGCGTCATTGAGCAGACCATCCGTCAGAAGCTGAAGGAGGGCTTCCAGCGCTCCGAATTCCTGCTGGAAAAGGGCTTCGTGGACATGATCTGCGACCGCAGGGAGATGAAAAAATGCATCGCGGAGCTTCTGCGGCTGCACGGAAGGGAGGCGGAGGCATGAAGGCATACGAATGCGTGCAGGCGGCGCGCGGCGCAGGCCGCGCAACGGCCAGGGCCTACATCGATGCGATGGCAGATGTGTTCGTTGAAATGCACGGCGACCGCCGCTACGGCGATGACAACGCCGTGATCGCCGGCATCGGCAGCCTCTGCGGCAGGCCTGTGACCATCATCGGCATCGAGAAGGGCACCGACACCGCCGACAAGCTCAGACACAACTTCGGTTCGGCAAATCCCGAGGGCTACCGCAAGGCGCTGCGCCAGATCAAGCTGGCGGAGAAGTTCCACCGGCCGATCCTCTGCCTGGTTGACACCTCCGGCGCATACTGCGGCATCGGCGCGGAGGAGCGCGGTCAGGGCCAGGCCATTGCGGAGAACATGTCGGAGCTGATGACCGTGCGCACGCCCGTGCTCAGCATCGTCATCGGCGAGGGCGGTAGCGGCGGTGCGCTGGCGCTGGCGGTTGCCGACGAGGTCTGGATGCTGGAGGACGCCTACTATTCCGTCATCTCTCCGGAGGGGGCGGCGAGCATCCTGTGGAAGGACGCAAACCGTGCAAAGGAGGCTGCGGAGAGCCTGCGGCTAACCGCGGAGGATCTCTACGAGTTCGGCGTGATCGAAAGGATCATTCCCTCTGTTCAGGAGGGCGGCGTGGATATGCTGCACCTGAAGCAGGAAATCGCCGAAACCTTCCGCCGCAGCGCTGCACTGGATGAAAACGAGCTTCTGGAGCGTCGGTATCAAAAGTTTCGCAAGATCGGGGGTGGATGCCAATGATCGCCATTGTAACCGACAGCACTGCCTATCTCACCCATGAAGAGGCGGTGGCGCTGGGCGTCGTCGTGGTGCCCATGAGCTACTCCTTTTCCGACAACCAGAGCTTCAATGAGGGCTGTATCGAGGAGGATATCCGCGCCGAACAGGAGGTCGCGGAGCACATCGACACCGTACACACCTCCCAGGCCTCACTGAACGGCTTCATCAACACCTTCAGACTTCTGAAGAAAGCCGGCTATGAAATCCTCTGCCTCACCATTTCCTCCCGCCTGAGCGGCACCTACGCAAACGCAGTGCTGGCGGCGAAGGAGGTGGGGAACCAACGCATCGAGGTCGTGGATTCCCTCACGACCTGCTCCGGACTGTACCTGCTGATCCGCGAGGCGCGCATGCGCATCCGCAGCGGTGCAAAACTATCCGCCGTGGCGAAGGAGATCACGAAGCTGCGCGAGCGCGTGCGCATCTGCTTCTCCGTGGATGATATGGCGCCCCTGCGCCGCAGCGGCCGTCTGGGCAGCGTTCGCATGTCGGTCTCCACGGTGCTGAACATCAAACCCATTCTGGAGGTTCGCGACGGCGCGGTGGTCTCTGCGGGTCTTGCGCGCGGGCGGTTGGATCAGGCCAACAAGCTGTGCAGCTTCTGCAAGGATGCCAGGGGACTGATATTGGTGGACAACTTCCTCGGCGCGGAGGCGGCGGAGAAGCTGCCGATCAAGCTGGCGC
>CAMBWJ010000220.1 GCA_945871545.1 uncultured Clostridia bacterium
AAGCTGGTGGAGCCCCAGTTCGAGGGCCAGACCAAGACCAAGCTGGGCAACTCCGAGGTGCGTCCGCTGGTGGACTCCCTGGTGAGCGAGAAACTGTCCACCTACTTCGAGGAGAATCCGGCCTCGGCCCGCGCCGTGCTGGACAAGTGTCTCTCCGCGGCCCGCGCCCGCGAGGCCGCCCGCAAGGCCCGCGACCTGACCCGCCGCAAGACCGCGCTGGAATCCGGCGCGCTGCCGGGCAAGCTGGCCGATTGCTCCGAGCGCGACCCCAGCAAATGCGAAATCTTCATCGTCGAGGGCGACTCCGCAGGCGGCAGCGCCAAGCAGGGCCGCGACCGCCGCTTCCAGGCCATCCTTCCGCTGCGGGGCAAGCCGCTGAACGTGGAGAAGAAGCGGCTGGATCAGGTGCTGCTCAACGAGGAGTTCCGATCGGTCATCACGGCGCTGGGCACCGGCATCGGCGAGGACTTCGACCTCTCCCACCTCAAGTACAACAAGGTCATCATCCTCTCGGACGCGGACCAGGACGGCGCGCACATCCGCGCGATCCTGCTGACCTTCTTCTTCCGCTACATGAAGGAGCTGATCACCGACGGCCACGTCTACATCGGCATGCCGCCGCTGTACCGCGTGGCGAAGGGCAGCGACGTGACCTACTGCTACGACGACAAGGCGCTGGAGCAGACGCTGAAGAAGGTGGGGAAGAACTACACCCTTCAGCGCTACAAGGGCCTGGGCGAGATGAACCCGGAGCAGCTGTGGGAGACCACGATGAACCCCGAGGGCCGCAGGCTGGTGCAGGTGACCATCGAGGACTTCGCCGAGGTGGAGCGCCGCGTGACGATCCTGATGGGCGACAAGGTGGAGCCCCGCCGGGCCTACATCAGCGAATTCGCGGACTTCAACAAAGTGGACAACTTCCAGCCCGTCAGGGGCGCGAACGAGGCGTAAAGGAGAGAACCCATGGCGTCCAGAAAGAAGGATAAGGACAATCAGAAAGTGATCCGGACGGAGGAGATCATCCAGAAGACCATGGAGGACGTGATGCACGACTCCATGATCCCCTATTCGGAGCACGTCATACTGGAGCGCGCGCTGCCGCGGGTGGAGGACGGCCTGAAGCCCGTGCAGCGGCGCATCCTCTACACCATGCACGAGCTGGGCAACACCCCCGACAAGCCGCACCGCAAGTGCGCGCGCATCGTGGGCGATTGCCTCGGTAAGTACCATCCCCACGGCGACTCCTCGGTCTACGATGCGCTGACCCGCATGGCCCAGCCCTTCGTGATGCGGGGCATGCTGGTGGACGGCCACGGCAACTTCGGCTCCATCGACGGCGACAGCCCGGCGGCGATGCGCTACACCGAGGCCCGCATGACGGAGCTGGCCATGGTCATGCTGCGGGACATCGACAAGGACACGGTGGACTTCCACCTGAACTCCGACGACACCCAACGCGAGCCGGATCTGCTGCCCGGCAGGTATCCGAACCTGCTGGTGAACGGCGCAAGCGGCATCGCGGTGGGTCTGGCGACGAACATCCCGCCCCACAACCTGGGCGAGGCCATCGACGGCGTCATCGCCCTGATCGACAATCCGAAGCTCAGCACGCAGGAGCTGATGCAGTACATCCCCGCGCCGGACTTTCCCACCGGCGGCATCCTGGCGGGGGACGGGGAGCTGCTGCAGGCCTACGAGACGGGCCGCGGCAAGCTGCAGGTGCGCGCGAAGGTGCACATCGAGGACAGCACCGCAGGCCGCAAGCTGATCGTGATGGACGAAATGCCCTATCAGGTGAACAAGGCGGCGCTGCTGGAGAAGATTCTGCGCGTCAGCGAGGAGAAGAAGAACCTGTTCTCCGGCATCTACGACATCCGCGATGAGTCCGACCGCATGGGCATGCGCGCCGTGGTCGAGGTCAAGCGGGACGTGGACGTGGACAAGCTGCTCACCGCGCTCTACAAGTACTCCGACATGCAGGTCACCTTCGGCGTGAACATGGTGGCCATCGCCGGGGGCAAGCCGGTGCAGATGGGCCTGAAGCGGATGCTTCAATACTACATCGACCACCAGAAGAACGTGGTCACGCGGCGCACGAAGTACGAGCTGGCCCAGGCCGAGGCTCGTGCCCACATTCTGGAGGGCCTGATCATCGCCGTGGACAATCTGGACGAGGTGATCCGGCTGATCCGTTCCAGCAAGACCCCCAAGGAGGCCAAAATCAAGCTGGTGGAGCGCTTCCAGCTCACCGAGATTCAGGCCCAGGCCATCCTGGACATGCGCCTGCAGCGCCTGACGAACCTCGAAGTGGTGAACCTCCGCCAGGAGTACGCCGAGCTGTGCAAGAGGATCGCGGGCTACAAGGCGATCCTTGCAAGCGAGAAAAAGCTGATGAACGTCATCAAGAAGGAGCTGCTCGACGTGCGTGAAAGGCACGCCGACGCGCGGCGCACGCAGATCGTGCCCAGCTTCGACGCGCTGGTGATTGAGGAGGAGGTGGCTCCGCCGGACGAAATGCGCGTGCTGCTGTCCCGCAACGGCTTCATCAAGCGCATGGCCCCGAAGGCCTGCGAGAAGGCGGTAAGCGGCGGCGAGTTCAACGATCCGCCGAGCCGCATCATCGAGTGCATGAGCAACGAAAAGCTCCTGTTCTTCACCGACCTGGGCAACTGCTACGCTGTGGGCGTGGATCAGATTCCCGAGGCCCGTGCCAAGGAGCGCGGCCTGCCGCCGGGAGGTCTGCTGGCGGGTCTGGAGAAGGACGAAAAGCTGGTGGGCGTGCTTCCGTCGGGCGACTGGAGCGGCGAGGCGCTGCTTGCCACCGAGTGCGGCATGATCAAGCGCACGGCGCTGTCCGATCTGAACGTGCGCAAGGGACGCTATGCCGCCATCACCCTCAAGGGCGACGACCGCCTGCTGTGTGCGCTGAACCCTGCGGAGGGGAAGGGCGTGCTGCTTGTGACCCGGCAGGGCATGGCGATTCACTTTGCGGTGGAGGAGGTCTCCCTGGTGGGACGCGCCGCAGCCGGTGTGAAGGCGATGAACCTTGCAGACGGCGATCGCGTGGCCCACGCATTCGTTCACAACAGCGAGGGCGAAGTCCTGCTGGCCACGGACATGGGCTATCTGAAGCGCTGCCTGCTGGTGGACTTCGACCGCCAGGCGCGCGGCGGCAAGGGCTTGAAGTGCATCACGCTCCTGAAAAACGGCGTGAACGGCAGCTGCATCGCAGGCGCGCTGATGGTGACCGATCCCTACAGCTTCCGCGTGGTGCAGAAGAGCGGAACATCCACCGAGTTCAACACCGAGGACGTGGGCATCGAGACCCGGGCCGGAAAGGGACAGCCCTACGTGGTGATCGTCATGGGCGACGTGGTCACGGCCCTTCAGCGCTGACAATTCAATACTGTTTGTTCGCAGCGCTGCCTGAAAATGGTAAATCATCCACGAAGGGCAGCGCTCCTGGCAATGCTGCGGCCCCCTTGTGCAACGGGGAGCTGTCATCCTCAGTTTGCTGTACTGGCAGGAACATGTGGCAGGGCGTGGAGAGAAAGCACATCACGGGCTCTGTTCGGCAAGCTGCTTGGAGGTTTTGTTATGCCGATCATAGAAAATCGAAGTCTTTATAAAAAGGCGACGTCCATAATCCACAGCCTGTATGGCCCGGCTGCGCAGTTTCGTGACGGGCAATATGAAGCCATTGAGGCTGTTATGTCCAGACAAAGAACCCTTGTGGTGCAGAGAACCGGATGGGGCAAGAGTCTGGTGTATTTTGTCTGCACAAAGCTGATGCGGGAGCAGAGTCGGGGCGTTACGATGGTGGTAAGTCCGCTGCTTGTGCTGATGCAGAACCAGGTGGAGGCAGCGGAAAGGCTGGGCCTGCGCTGTGATGTGCTGAACAGCCGCACGAAGGAGCGAAGGAACGATATTCTGCAGGACATGGAGAATGACGCGTTGGATCTGGTGTTGGTTACACCGGAGACGCTGTTCAGCGCGGATGTGCAGAGCCATCTGCGGAATATCAGAATTGGCCTGTTCGTGATCGATGAGGCGCACTGTATTTCCGATTGGGGGCATGATTTTCGTCTGGAATACAGTCAATTGAATCAGGTGATCGGTCATTTGCCGATGCCGGTGCCCATTCTGGCGACCACGGCGACGGCCAACGACCGGGTGATCGCAGATCTGCGACGTCAGCTGGGCGATGATGTGCACATTTCAAGAGGCTCTTTGGCGCGTGAATCCCTGCGCATACAGGTTCTGCATATGCCGGGAAGGACAGAGCGCTATGCGTGGATCATACAGA
>CAMBWJ010000221.1 GCA_945871545.1 uncultured Clostridia bacterium
AGCGCGCCGAAGGCGGTTCCGGGAACGGCGGCGACCTTATGGCCGTAGAGCAGCTTCTCGCAGAACTCCTCCGCGCCCATGCCGGTTCCCTTCACCGAGGGGAACACGTAGAACGCGCCCAGCGGCTCGTGGCAGGACAGGCCCGCCTCCCGGAATCCGCTCACCAGCATGCGGCGGCGGCGGTCGTAGGCGGCCACCATGCGCTGCACATCGGCGAAGTCGGTGTCAAAGCCCACGCGCAGCGCCTCCACGCCGGCGTACTGGCTGGCGATGGGCGCACAGAGCATGGTGTACTGGTGGATGCGGCAGAGCACCTTCATCAGCTCCTTCGGGCCTGCGGCGTAGCCGAGTCGCCAGCCGGTCATGGCGAAGGCCTTGGAGAAGCCGTTCAGGGTGATGGTGCGCTCCCACATGCCGGGGATGGCCGCGAAGGAAACGTGCTTCTCCTCGCCGTAGGTCAGCTCGGCGTAGATCTCGTCGTGGATGACCACGATGCTGGTGTCCTTCAGCACCTGCGCGATGGCCTCGTAGTCCGCGCGCGTCATGATGCCGCCGGTGGGGTTGTTGGGATAGGGCAGGATCAGCGCCTTGGTTTTCGGCGTGATGGCGGCGCGCAGCGCCTCGGGGGTCAGCTTGAAGGCGTGCTCCATGTCCGTGGGGACGGGCACGCATTTTCCGCCCGCGAAGGTGATGCAGGGCATGTAGGAGACATAGCTGGGATCGGGCACCAGCACCTCGTCGCCCGGCTCCACCAGCGCGCGGATGGCCAGATCGATGCCCTCGCTGGCGCCCACCGTGACCAGAATCTCGTTTTCGGGGTTGTACTCCGGGCCGAAGCGCTCCGCCTGATAGCGGGCGATCCACTGCCGAAGCTCCAGCAGGCCCCAGTTGCTGGTGTAGTGGGTGTGGCCCGAGCGCAGGGAATAGATGGCCGCGTCGGTGTAGTTCCAGGGCGTGCGGAAGTCCGGTTCGCCCACGCCCAGGGACACCACGTCGTCCATCACATTCACGATGTCGAAAAATTTGCGGATGCCAGACGGCGGCACATCGGCCACCCGGCGGCAAAGAACCTGATCGTAATTCACGGCGTCACCTTCAATCGCAGATCCTCGGTACTTTCATCCATCAGTACGCCCTGATCCTTGTACTTTTTCAGCACAAAGTGGGTGGCGGTGGAGATCACATGCTCGATGGTGGACAGCTTCTCCGCCACGAACAGCGCCAGCTGGCGCATGGTGCGGGCCTTCATGTTCACCAGCAGGTCGTAGCCGCCGGACATCAGGTAGACGCTGGAGACCTCCTCGAAGCGGTAGATCTGCTCCGCGATGGCCTCGAAGCCCTCGCCGCGCTGGGGCGTGACGCGCACCTCGATCATGGCCTCCACCTGATCCACGTCCACGCGCTCCCAGTTCACCATCGCCGGATACTTCAGTATGATGCGCTGGCGCTCCAGGCGGGCGATGGTGTCAGCAATTTTGGCCTCATCCTCGCCCAGCATCACCGCGATCTGGGAGATGGGCGTGCGCGCGTCCTCGGTCAGTATGTTCAGAATGCTCATTTCCGTCTTTTCCATGAGATGAATCCCTCCGTTTCCCTATATAATGGTAGATTTTCGGGCGGTCAGAACAGGTCGGTGGCATCGAACGCGCCCTCGATGTGCTGAATCTCGCCCGGGAGTATCTCGATCACGTCGAAGCGGATCCTTGAATCGGCCAGGCCGTTTTCCTGCATGTAGAGCGCCGCCGCGTGGGCGATGCGCATTTGTTTTTCCCGGTTCACGGCCTCCGCAGGCCGCCCGTAGCCCAAGTTGGATCGCCGCTTGACCTCCACGAAGGCCACGGTGCCCCGCTTTCGGGCGATCACGTCGATCTCGCCCCGGCCCCGGCGCACGTTGCGGTCGAGGATCGTCCAGCCCCGCTGCGTGAGGTAGGCGCAGGCCGCGTCCTCCCCCGCGCTTCCGTAGGCCCGGCGGTTCACTTCTTCTCCCCCAGAATCCCGGCGATGAAGCTCCTGCGGTGCTCCGGGCAGGGGCCGTACTCCTTCAGCGCCGCGATATGCTCCTTCGTGCCGTAGCCCTTGTTCCGGGCGAAGCCGTACATGGGGTACTTCGCGTCCAGCTCGATCATGTAGCGGTCGCGGGTCACCTTGGCGATGATGCTGGCCGCGCCGATCATGTAGCTCAGCGCGTCGCCGTGGATCAGCGGACGAATCTCGCCGGGCAGGTTCAGGCCCGTAACCGCGTCGATGAGGAAGGTACCGTCAAAGTCCGCGCCGCAGCGCTCCATGGCGCGCTTCGTTGCGTTCAGGATGTTGATCTCGTCGATCACATCCGGCCCGATGAAGCAGGTGCGACAGTAGTCGGCGGCCGCCTGAAGCGGCTCGAACAGCGCCTCGCGCTTCTTTTCGCTCAGCTTCTTGGAGTCGTCCACACCCAGCACCAGCTTATCCCGGGGGATGGAGATGCAGGCGGTCACCACCGGCCCCGCCAGCGGGCCCCGGCCCACCTCATCGATACCCGCGATGCGCTTTCCCGCGTCCCACAGCTCCGTCTCGATCTGCGTAAGGCGCAGAAGCTTCTCCTGCGGGGTTTCCCGCCTGCGCTTCGGCTTGTCGGTCTGCATGCTTGTACCTCCCCGCGCTCAGGCCCTGTCCGGCGCGCGCTCAATGCTGATCTTCCCGGCCTTGCCCGCGCGGAACTCGTCCAGCACCAGCGCGGCAGCGCGATCCACGTCGGGCCGTCCGCCGGAAATCAGCCAGCCACGTCCCCTGCACGCAGCCTCCAGCGCCAGCTGGGGATCGTCGTAGATTTCGCCCTCTGGCAGCTTGAAGCGCGCGGCCACGGCGGCGGGATTGATGGTCTGCAGGTGCATCAGCAGCTGTCCTGCCAGCTCCTCGGTGTTCATGATCTGGTCGCGGATCGAGCCCAGGTAGGCCAGCAGCCGCGCGCTGTCCTGATCGTCCATGCGGGGCGGCAGCATGCCGGGGGTGTCCAGCAGCTCCAGATACGGCCCGATCTTCACCCACTGGTTGGAGCGGGTCACGCCGGGGCGGTCGCTGGCCTTGGCGATGCCGGAGCCGTGGATGCGGTTGATGAAGGTGGACTTGCCCACGTTGGGGATGCCGATGATCATCAGGCGCACGGTCTTCTTCACGCCGCGCGCGGCGGCGCGCTCCACGGCGGGGCGGGTGGCCTCCTGAATGCGGGCGAGGATCTCCTTGGTCTTGCCGCCGTTGGAGTTGAAGCGCATGGCGGAAAGGCCCTGCGTGCGGAAGTACTCCACCCAGCGGGCGGTCTCCTTATCGTCGGCCAGGTCGGCCTTGTTCAGGATCAGAATGCGGGCCTTGCCGCGGGTGAGCTTCTCCAGATCCGGGTTGCGGGTGGCCAGCGGCGCGCGGGCGTCGCAGAGCTCGATGACGGCGTCCACGGCGCGCAGCTGATCCTGCAGCAGGCGGCGGGACTTGGCCATGTGGCCGGGATACCAGTTGATTTGCGGCATGGTGCATAACTCCTGATCTATCAAATATTGGCTGTCCGTGGGGACAATCCTGCCGCGCAGCAAAAATTTTGCGGAATCTGCGCGGATTTATAAAAAATGAGAACCACGCAATCGCGGTTCTCAATTCCGGTTGGAAATTAGGTTCTTTCCTTAACCTTGGCTGCCTTGCCGCTGAGCTTACGCAGATAGTAGAGCTTCGCGCGACGGACCTTACCACGGCGGACAACGGTGATGCTGTCGACGCGGGGGCTGTGCAGCGGGAACGTGCGCTCGACGCCAACGCCATAGGACGTGCGGCGAACGGTGAACGTTTCGCGAACGGAACCGTTGCGGCGGGCGATGACCACGCCTTCAAAGGCCTGCAGACGCTCGCGGGAGCCTTCAACAACCTTCACCTGAACGCGGACGGTGTCGCCGACTGCGAACTGGGGGATGTTGGTCTTGAGCTGGGCGCTCTCGATGGAACGGATGATCTCATTCATTGGGGATTTCCTCCTTCCTCACAAGGACGTTCATAACCCAGCTGGGCAGAGGACCGTCCGGTATCACAACGATTATTATAACAGAAACCTACCCGCCCGGCAAGCATAATTTCTGTTAAAAAGCGCCGGACGGGCAGGTTTTTGGCATGCTTCAGGCCTTAGAAAAGAAGATTTCGCCCTTGCCAGAGGCGGCGACCGTCCAGGAGAGGTCGGCTGCCGTCAGCACGGCGCAGTCCGGGAGCTTGCCGATGGCCTCGCAGTTTTCCACATCGAAGCCCAGGCCCTCGCGGTTGAAATAGAGGGTGGCCGGACCGGAGAGACCGCCC
>CAMBWJ010000222.1 GCA_945871545.1 uncultured Clostridia bacterium
GCGTTTGAATGGCATTCAAAAGGTCAGGGGTTCGACTCCCCTATGCTCCACCAAACCTCAGCGTTTGCTGAGGTTTTTTTGTACAGCAAAATCCCTTTGACCCGGCAAATGGGAGTCGAACCTGGCCCGGAAGTGAAATGACAGCCCTGTGGGCTGTCAGAACCGGGCTGACCGAGCGCCGGCGAGGCGCGAGAGGAGACTCCCCTATGCTCCACCAAACTTGAGAAATCCGAACTTCATCCCGATTGGGGATGGGTTCGGATCTCTTCTTTTTTTCTCTCGAGTATCATGGTACAGCAGAAGGCCTGCGGAAGGAAGCCGACGCACGAGGCGGTCTGCATTCGTTCGAAATGGAAAACTGAATTGTAGAAAATTAAAAATTTCATATTATTCAGGAATCAAATCGAATTCATTTTCAAATGCATTTTTGTGTATTCTTCAATTCATTTTCAATTGACAATTCCTTCCAGCCGCCTTATACTGATAAAAAACACTCAGGAGGAAAGAAACTCATGAAAAAAGCATTGGCTTTCTTGCTTTCTCTCGTGCTCATGCTGGCCTCTGCAGCCGCGCTGGCCGACGGCACATTCAATTTCGGCGGCGTTCTGGAAAACATGGATTTGCTGGACGTCCACAAGTCCACCACCAATGAGGTGCTCAACCCCGCCATTCTGATCTGCGAGCCGCTCCTAGCCCTGCGCGCGGACGGCACCATCGATCCGCAGCTGCTCGCCGAGCTGCCGGCCGTCTCCGAGGACGGCCTCGTCTACACCTGCAAGCTCCGTGACGACGTGTACTTCCACGACGGCACGAAGCTGACCGCCAACGACGTGTACTTCACGCTCCGCCGCATCTTCGATCCTGCGACCGCGAACGTCAACTCCTGGCTGTGCGACATGATCAAGGGCGGCAACGCGATGCTCAACGGCGAGGCGGACGAGCTGGAAGGCGTGAAGGTCATCGACGATTACAACTTCACCATCGAGCTGGAATACACCTATGCGCCGTTCATGTACATCCTGACCTGCTCGCAGATGGTCATCTATCCGCAGGCCGCCTGCGAGGAGGCCGGCGAATACTGGGGCATCGACTCCTTCATCGGCACCGGCCCCTTCAAGCTCGAGGAGTTCTCCTCCAAGGACTTCGTCCACGTTGTCGCCAACGAGGCGTATTACGAGGGCCGCCCTTCTCTGGATGAAATCTACTACTACAACATGGACCAGGGCACCGCGCTGATGGAGTATGAGGCCGGCACGCTGGATATGGTTTCCGTCAATCCCGTCTATATCGCTGGCTACACCGGCGAGGAATTTGCCGACCAGCTCGTGAAGGTCGAGCTCCAGGGCATCATCGGGCTGAACCTGAACACCAGCATGGCGCCGCTGGATGACGTCCGCGTGCGTCAGGCCGTCGCGCTGGCCATCAACCAGAACGGCCTTGTGGATTCCTACCTGCAGGGCAACGGCACCGCGACCAACACCATGGTGCCTCCGGGAATCATCGCCCATTCCGACCGCGAAACCACCTATGATCCGGAGGCGGCCAAGGCGCTGCTGGCCGAGGCGGGCTATCCGGACGGCATCACGCTGGTCAACTACGTCGCTGATGATTCCGCGGGCGTGCCGATCGTCCTGCAGGAGCAGCTCAAGGCCGCCGGCATCAACTTCGAGGTCAACCGCGTCGACGCCGCCACCTATGTCTCCCTGCGCAAGGAGGGCTCCGTGCAGTGCCCGATCCTGACCTGGTACGCTGACATGCCTGACCCGGACAACTTCCTCTACACCTTCTATCACTCCTCCAACTCCAAGGCCTTCTCCTCCTGCTGGAACGATGCGAAGACCGACGAGCTCCTTCTGAAGGGCCGCTCCATGAGCAACGGCGACGAGCGTACGGCCCTGTACGAGGAGCTGGAGACGTACCTGGTTGAAGAGGAGAGCATCGTCGTTCCGCTGTACAACCCGGTGACCTTCTTCCTCAAGTCCACCGCTGTGGACGGCATCTTCTTCGACAACTCCATGTTCCACATGGACGACGCGGTGAAGAACTGATTTCCGGCTGATCCAATGCAAGAGACGGACGCCGCATGCCGGTGTCCGTCCTTTCGCATCATGAAGAGGCTGAAACGAGAGGATACACATCATGTTGAGATACACACTGAAAAGGCTGTTTCAGACCGTTATCGTGCTGATCGGCGTGACGCTGGTCACCTTTATCATGGTCAATGTCGTCCCCGGTGATCCTGCGGCCGTCATGCTGCAGAAGAAGGCGGACGAGGCGACCATTGAGCGCATCCGCGACCAGATGGGCCTGAACGATCCGCTGCCCGCCCAGTACCTCCGCTTTGTCAAAAACGCCGTGACAGGGGATTTCGGCAACTCCTACTTCCAGAAAAAGCCCGTCATCACGCTGATTGCAAAGGCGTTTTCCATCACCGGCTCGCTTGCGGTCTGGGTGCTGCTCTTTTCTGTGCTGCTGGGGGTGATGATGGGCACCCTCGCGGCGGTTTGCCACGGCAAGCTCGCAGACCGTCTCATCATGCTGGTCTCCACGCTCGGCATGGCCGCGCCCAGCTTCTGGATCGCGATCGTCCTCCAGCTCATCTTCGGCCTGACGCTGAAATGGCTGCCCATTTCCGGCCTTCGCCAGCCCACAGCCTATATCATGCCCTCCGTGTCCCTCGGTCTGATTTATGCCGCCTCCATCGCACGCCTGACGCGCACCAATATCCTGGACGCCATGAACCAGGACTACATCCGCACCGCCCGCGCCAAGGGCGTCGGCGAATTCTCCGTCGTCATGAAGCACGCGTTCAAGAACGCCGCCATCCCGATTCTGACCTATCTGGGCACGCTGATCAAGTCCGTGCTGGGCGGCTCCGTGCTGGTGGAGACGATCTTCTCCATCAACGGCCTGGGCAAGCTCCTGGTCGAAGCGATCATGAAGCGCGATATCCCGATCATCCAGGGATGTACCGTCTACATCGCCTCCATTTTCGTCCTCTGCAATCTGCTGATCGACCTGGTGTACGGCCTCATCGATCCGCGCATCCGCGTTGCAAACGCCAGGAAGGAGTGATTTCGGATGGCAAAGCACAAGAAGTCCGCCGATCAGGTGGAATACACCAGCTTTTACCACGACGCCTTTGTCCGCCTGAAGAAGGACAAGGTCGCCATGGTCTGCATCGTCTTCATCATCCTTCTGGCCCTCGTCGCCATCTTTGCGCCCTTCATCGCACCCTATGATCAGTCCTATCAGGATACGGTGCTCGTGCTCAGCGGCCCCTCTGCGGAACACTGGCTCGGCACGGATGAGTTCGGGCGCGACATCCTCTCCCGCATCATCTACGGCTCCCGCATCTCCCTGTCGGTCGGCCTCGTCGCAGAGGCCATTGCGGTGACCATCGGCGTCATCGCGGGCGCCGCCGCCGGCTACTATGGCGGCATCGTGGATACCGTCATCTCCCGAATCATCGAAATCTTCGCCTCCTTCCCGCACATCCTCTTCGCTATCGTCATCATGTTTGTGCTGGGAACCGGCGTCATGAATGTCTTCATCGCCATCGGCTTTGTCGGCTGGACAGGCGTCGCGCGCATGATCCGCGCGCAGGTGCTCCAGCTCAAGGAGAAGGAATATGTCGAGGCAGCGCGTGCCGAGGGCGGCACGGACCTGGCCATCATCTTCCGCCATCTGATCCCCAACTGCCTCTCGACGATCATCGTCATCATCACCATGGAGATCCCCTCCGACATCATGTATGAGGCCAGCCTCTCCTTCCTGGGCCTCGGCGTTCAGCCGCCGGAGGCTTCCTGGGGTGAGATGATTTCCACCGCCCGCTCCTATCTGCGCACCAACCCGACGTACAGCATCTTCCCCGGCATCGCCCTGGTGCTGACGGTGCTCGCGTTCAATCTGGTGGGCGATGCGCTGCGCGACGCGCTGGACCCCAAGCTCAAAAACCTGTAAGGAGGGACCGCCATGAGTGAGGAAAACACGCTGCTGAAGGTCTCCAACCTCTGCACCTACTTTTTCACGGATGAGGGCACCGTGTACGCCCTGGACGACGTCTCCTTCACGCTCAAAAAGGGCGAGACACTGGGCATCGTCGGCGAGTCCGGCTGCGGCAAATCGCAGATGGCGCTCTCGATCATGCGCCTCGTGCAGTCTCCCCCCGGCAAGACGGTCGCAGGAAGCATCGAGCTTGACGGCGTGGACATTCTCAAGCTGAGCAAGCGGGAGATGAAGAAGATCCGCGGCAACGAGGTCGCCATGATCTTCCAGGAGCCCATGACCAGCCTGAACCCCGT
>CAMBWJ010000223.1 GCA_945871545.1 uncultured Clostridia bacterium
GTGGAGCCCGTCGCAGAGCCCGAGCCGACTGCGGCGCAGTCCGACGGCAACCGCCTGATTCCCGAGGTGCTTCCGGGCGATTACTACCTGCCCATCTTTGACCGGGCGCTGCGCACCCCGGACGACGAGATGATGATCGCCATCACCGTGGACGACTGCAACGAGCCCGAGGTGCTCTCCCAGGTCGTGGAGATCGCCCGGCGGTACGACGCGAAGCTGACGCTGTTCCCCACCGGCGAGGCGCTGATGAGCGAGGGCATGGCGGAGGGATTCCGCACCTGCGTGCTGCGCTACGGCTACGAGCTGGAGAACCACAGCTTCAGCCACAAGAAGGAATACCAGCTCTCCAACGGCGAGCTGGCGCTGCAGCTGTGGAAGCAGAGCATCGCCGCCAGCTACGTGGTGGGCAAGGACTACGAGCAGCACTTCTACCGCCCGTATTACGACAACAGCAAGTACGACCAGCGCACCCACTTCTTCATCAACAAGCTGGGCTACGCGGGCGTGGCCAGCTACACCTACTCCTACAAGGGCATGACCGCCGAGCAGCTGATCGACACGCTGGAGAACGGCAACATCTACCAGTTCGACATGACGGAGAAGTCCATGGAGGTGTTCGAGACCTTCATCCAGACGGCCAGCCGCAAGGGCTACAAGCTGGTGACCATGAACAGGCTGTTCGGCCTCAATGAGAACGTGGTGGGGGACAGGCTCACCATCGACCAGCAGACCCTGCCCACGATGGACGACTACGTGTCCACCTACTACGATCTCAAGCTGAACTACCGCACCAACGCGGTCTATTCCCTTCAGGCGAGGCTTGCGGAGCTGGGCTATCTGACCGATGAAGCCGCCAAGCCCGACGGCCTGTACGGCGCGAACACCAGCATCGCCGTGAGCGCCTTCCAGGCGAAGATCGGCGAGGCCGCCACCGGCAACGCCACGGTGAACACCCAGGAGAGGCTGTTCGCCTTGAACGCCCCGTTGGCGGGCTGAGCGGCGTGGCACTCATCTGAGATTACTTTCATAGCTGACGTAAGAAATCTGACCCATTCGTGACGGGTCAGATTTCGTGTATTCCAGTGCTATCTCATTCGGAAAGAAACACAGAATCCCTGCCCCATTCTTGCCGGGGCAGGGATTCGTTCAATTTTAACACGGCAGTATGTGGCTGCGGCGCCACGCCGCCCATTCGTGACGGGTCAGATTTCGTGCTTTCAGTAGAACTATGAATAGGAAAGAAGCGAAAAACCTCTGCCCCTTGAATCTATGGGGGCAGAGGTTCGTTCGATTCAAACGCTGACAGGCAGGTGGGATAATACGCCCAGCGTTTTACATGTCCGAGATGCAGTCGGCATTCTTGATGATGTATTCCGCGCCGCTGACGATGGTGAGTGCGACGGCGATGTACATCAGAATGTTGGCCAGCACCACGCCGAAGTGGCCCAGCAGGGGAGAACCTGCCACGGGCACCAGCAGCATCAGCGCGACGGTGGAGGACATCTGGAACACGGTCTTGAGCTTCCCCAGCTTGCCCGCAGCGATGACCTTGCCACCGCCGGCAGCCACCAGGCGGAAGCCGGAGATGATGAACTCGCGGGCCAGCATCACGATGCACACCCAGGAGGGCATGCGGCCGGAGTCCACCAGCACCACCAATGCGGACATCACCAGCAGCTTGTCGGCGATGGGATCGGCAAACTTGCCGAAGTTCGTCACCAGATGGCGGGAACGTGCGATCTTGCCGTCCAGCGTATCGGTGAAGCAGGCCACGATGTAGATCAGCAGCGCCACGTACTGCGCCCACTGCTGCTGCATCAGCGCAAAGATCACGAATACCGGAATCATCAGGATGCGAAGCATCGTCAGCTTGTTGGGCAGATTCATAATTCTCCTCCTTTGGATTTACAGCACCTCGGCGGTGAGATCATAGGCGTCTGCGCCGGTGATGCGGGCCTGGATGTAGCTGCCGGGGATCAATTCGCGCTCGGTGAGCAGGTGGATGCAGCCGTCGGACTCCGGGGCCTCGCGGATGGAGCGCCCGTACCAGCCGTCCTCGTCGCGGCCTTCCACCAGCACCTCGCAGGTTTCGCCGATGCGCTGCTCCAGCAGCTCCATGGAGATCGACTGCTGCAGCATCATCAGCTGATCCAGACGCTCGAGCTTTACGTCCTCGTCGATCTGATTCGGCATGACCGCCGCCTTTGTGCCCTCCTCGGGGGAGTAGGTGAACGCACCCAGGCGGTCGAAGCGTGCGTCCTTGACGAACTGCAAAAGCTCCCCGAACTGCTCGTCGGTCTCGCCGGGGAAGCCCACAATCATCGTCGTGCGCAGCGTAAGTCCCCGCTTCTTGCACTCCGCGATGCGGCTCCTGATCCAGTCGGAGCTTCCGCGCCGGTTCATTGCCTTCAAAATGGGATCGTTGATGTGCTGCAGCGGCAGATCCAGATAGGGCGCGACCTTCGGATTGTTCGCGATCTCGTCCAGCAGGCGGTCCTCCGTGCTGTCCGGGTAGCAGTAGAGCACGCGCACCCAGTGCACGCCCTCGATCTCGCTCACCGCGCGCAGCAGCTCCGGCAGCATGAAGTGCCTGTCGCCGAAGTCGCAGCCGTAGCGGCTGGTGTCCTGGGCGATCAGCGTGATCTCCGTCACGCCCTCGCCGGCCAGGCGGCGGCACTCGGCTACGATGTCGTCGAAGGGCCGGGAGGCATAGCTGCCGCGAATCAGCGGAATCGCGCAGTAGGTGCAGCGGTTGTTGCAGCCGTCCGAGATCTTCACGTAGGCCGAGTAGGGCGCGCTGGTCAGCACGCGGCCGCTGTTGAAGAAGCGCTCGCCGTCGTTCATGTAGATCGGACGCTTGCCCGCCATGGCCTCGTCCAGCATGTCGTACAGGCGCGCGTAGTCCGCCACGCCCATGAAACCGTCCACCTCCGGCATCTCCGAGGCCAGCGCATCCGCATAGCGCTGGGCCAGACAGCCGGTGACGAACAGCTTTTTCAGCTTGCCGGTCTTCTTGTACTCCGCCATCTCAAAGATTGCGTCGATGGACTCCTGCTTGGCCGACTCGATGAAGCCACAGGTGTTGACGAAGATGATCTCCGCCTGGGCGGGATCATTGACGATCTCGTAGCCCCGGTCGCGCAGCATGCCCAGCATGTTTTCCGAATCCACCAGATTCTTCGCGCAGCCCAGGGAAACCATGCCCACGGTGGGGCGGGTGCTGTTGTTCATATTGCAAATTCCTTCCAGATCATGACTGTTTTTCTGTCATTATCCCTATTTTAGCATGGAAGTGTAAACCTATTATTTAGAAAGGAGAGTTTCGCACAGGAAAATCCTTCACGAACGCATGATAAGGAGAAATACGCTGCGATTTACACCCTTGAAAATTATTCAGGGCGCACATTGTGCGCCCTTATATGAGGGTTCTTAGGGGAATCATTCCCCTAAGCGGGAGTTTGAGGGCGGAGCCCTCAATCGTCCTCGTCCTCGAACATCGCGAGGAACTCCTCGCGGGTGATGAGCACGTTGCGGGGCTTGGAACCGTCTGCCTCGGAGATGATGCCGCGCTTCTCCATCTCATCGATGAGCCGTCCGGCGCGGGCGTAGCCCACGCGCATGCGGCGCTGGAGCATGGAGGTGGAGGCCTGACCCATATCGACGACGATCTCCACGGCCTCGGGCAGGCGCGGGTCGTACTCGTCGGCGACCTCCTCGCGCTCTGCGTCGCTGCGGACGGAGTTCTCGATCTTCTCCACCACGTCCTCGTCGTAGGTGGTATCGCTGCGATCCTTGATGTAGGACACCACGGCGTGTACCTCCTCGTCGCTGACCCACGCGCCCTGCACGCGCAGCGGCTTGTTGATGCCGGAGGGCACGAAGAGCATGTCGCCGTTGCCCAGCAGCTTCTCCGCGCCGCCGTGGTCGATCATGGTGCGGCTGTCCACCTGCGAGGCCACGGAAAAGGCGATGCGGGTGGGGATGTTGGCCTTGATGATGCCGGTGATGACGTTGACCGACGGGCGCTGGGTGGCGATGACCAGGTGCATGCCCGCCGCGCGGGCCAGCTGGGCCAGGCGGCAGATGCTGTCCTCCACCTCGCCGGGGCAGACCATCATCAGGTCGGCCAGCTCGTCGATGACGATCACCATCTGCGGCATGATCTTCTCGCCGGGCTGCAGTTTCTTGTTGTAGCCTTTGATGTCGCGCACGTCGCGCTCGGCGAACTTCTTGTAGCGCATGCCCATCTCCGCCACCGCCCAGTCCAGTGCCGAGGACGCCTTCTTGGGGTCGGTCAC
>CAMBWJ010000224.1 GCA_945871545.1 uncultured Clostridia bacterium
ATGCCGATCAGCGTGCCGAACATGGAGCCCTCGCCGCCGGACATGGACGTGCCGCCGATGACGACCGCGGCGATGGCGTCCATCTCCTGGCCGTCGGCGTTGGTGGGCACGGCGGAGTCGAGGCGGGAGGAGAGCAGCAGCGCAGCCACGCCGCAGCACAGTCCGCTGAACATGTACACGAAGCACTTGACCTTCTTCAGGTTGATGCCGGAGAGCTTGGCGCAATTCTCATTGCCGCCCACCGCATAGGTGAAGCGACCGATGCGGGTGTAGCGCAGGATGTACCAGCCCAGCAGGAACACCGCGATCAGGATCAGCGTGGAGTACAGCGGGATGCCGCCCACGCGGCTGGAGATGTTGGTGAAGCCCTTGGGGAAGGTGTAGATGGGCTGGCCGTTGGTGACGGTGTAGGCCGCGCCGCGCACGATGGACATCATGCCCAGGGTGGCGATGAAGGGCGGCAGGTTGAGGAAGGAGATCAGCATGCCGTTGATCAGGCCAATCAGACCGGAGAACAGGATGCAGACGATGATGGTGACGAGCACCGGCACGCCGAAGTTCTTCATCAGAATGCCCATCAGCAGGCCGGAGAGCGCGATGTTCGAGCCGACGGACAGGTCGATGCCGCCGGAGATGATGACGAAGGTCATGCCCACCGCCACCACGAAGTTCAGCGCGATCTGCTGGAACACGTTCAGGAAGTTGCTGGCGGTGAAGAACACGGGGGAGGCGATGGCCAGATCCAGGCACAGCGCCGCCAGCGCGATCAGGATGCCCAGCACGCTTCCGGAGGAGCCCAGCTTTTTCACGCCCTGCTTCGCCTTCTTCTTCTGCTTGTACGCAGCGTAGAGGAAGCCGCCCACGCCGATGATCAGCGCGTCCACGACCACCACCCACAGCATGGCGCTGGAGCTGTTGAGCTTCATGACGAAGGAATCCATGCCGGACACGACCACCTCGTCGGGAACCACAACGGTGTCCGGATCGATGCCCAGGATGTCCGCAGCGGCGATCTGGGCCAGGGCCTGCTTGCGTGCGGCCTGCTGTTCCTCGATCTCCGCCAGACGATCCGACTGGGAGGCGGCAAAGAGATTCAGAGCGGCAACCGCGACGCCGACGACCAGGCAAAGGATAAACAGGATCTTCAGACTCTTTTTCATGGTATCTTACCCTCTCTCATGCAGAATTACGCGGTGTGCTTGTCGCCGCCGGTGGCGTAATAGAGTATCTTTTCCTGGGTGAGCGTCTCGTCGTTGTCGAACACGCCGGTGATCTCGCCCTGATGCATCACGGCGACCCGGTCGCTCATGCCCATGACCTCCGGCATCTCCGAGGAGATCATCACCACGGCCACGCCCTGCTGGATCAGGCTGTTGATGATGTTGTAGACCTCGATCTTCGCGCCCACGTCGATGCCGCGGGTGGGCTCGTCGAAGATGATGACCTTCGAGTCGCTCAGCAGCCACTTGGCCAGAACCACCTTCTGCTGGTTGCCGCCGGACAGATTCCGCGCCAGCTGCAGCGGCGAAGGCGTCTTGATCTTAAGGCTTTCGATGTATTCGTTGACGGTGGCCTTCTCCTTGCCCAGATTCATGTGGGCGCTTGCGCCGAACTTGTCCAGCGTGGCCAGCGTGATGTTCTGCGCCACCGACATGGTCAGCACCAGACCTTCGCCCTTGCGGTCCTCGGTGACGAAGCCGATGCCCGCCTGAATCGCATCCAGCGGCTGGCGAATCTCCACCTTCTGCCCGTCGATGTAGATCTCGCCGGACTCCTTGGGATCCATGCCGAAGATGGCGCGGGCGGTCTCGGTGCGGCCGGCGCCCACCAGACCCGCGATGCCCAGAATCTCGCCGCCGTGCACCTCGAAGGAGATGTCCTTCACCTGCTTGCCGGCGTTGATCTTCTCCACGCGCAGGCGCACGTCGCCCTTCTCCACATGAATCTTCGGGAACTTCTCCTTCAGCTCGCGGCCCACCATGTAGCGGATGATCTCGTCCAGGTTGGTGTCCGCCACGTTCAGCTCGGTCACGTTGCAGCCGTCGCGCATGATCGTCGCGCGGTCGCAGATCTCCATGACCTCCTCCAGTCGGTGGGAAATATAGATGACCGATACGCCGCGGGACTTGAGCATCCGGATCGTATCGAACAGCGTCTTGATTTCACGGTTGGTCAGCGGCGCGGTGGGCTCGTCCATGATGAGCACCTTGGAGTTGATGGAGAGGGACTTGGCCACCTCCACCATCTGCTTGTGGGCCACGCCCAGATCGCGCACCAGCGTGTGCGCGTCGATGTCCACGCCCAGGTCGTCCAGCAGCTTCTGCGCCTCGGTGAACATGCGGCCCCAGTCCACCATAAAGCGATTCTTCATGATCTGGCGGCCCATGAAGATGTTCTCCGCCACGGTCAGCTGCTCGGTCAGGTTCAGCTCCTGATAGATGGTGCTGATGCACAGCCGCTGCGCATCGTGGGAGGAGTTGATCTCCACCTTCTCACCATCGAAGTAAATTTCGCCCTCATCCTTCTGATAGGCGCCCGAGAGTATCTTCATCAGCGTGGACTTGCCCGCGCCGTTTTCGCCCAGCAGCGCGTGGCATTCGCCCTTCTTCACGCTCAGGTTCACATGATCCAGCGCCAATACGCCCGGGAATTTTTTAACGATGCCGCGCATCTCAAGAAATTCTGCCACGGGACCCTCTCCCATCCATTTGGTTTGTTGATTGAAAGACGGCGGCGCGCAGGGCGCGCCGCCGTGCCTTTACCGCATAGCGATATGCTTACTTGATGTA
Organism: uncultured Clostridia bacterium; assembly: GCA_945871545.1. The sequence continues at coordinate 2,790 of CAMBWJ010000224.1, forward strand.
GCCGTCCACCAGGGTAGCGTCGACGACGACGGTGGGCGCCTCGATGACCTTCTCGGTGCGCTCCACGCCGTTGATGGCGTCAACCAGAGCCTTGATGGCGTTTGCGCCGATTTCCACCGGGCCGCAGGACAGGGTGGCGTTCAGCTCGCCCGCCTTCACGGACTCGAATGCGTTGGGGTTGCCGTCCAGACCGACGCAGATGATGTCGGTGCGGTTCAGCTGCTTGCAGGCCTGCACCGCGCCCAGAGCCATCTCATCGCTCAGGCCGTAGATGACGGAGATTTCCGGATGGGCCTGAATCATGTCCATGGCGGCGTTCATGCCCTTCTCACGGACCCAGTCGCCCGGCTGGGTGGCGACCACTTCGATGCCCGGATAGGCCTCGGCGCAGCGATCCACGAAGCCGCCCATGCGCTGGGTGGTGTAGTCGGACGGCAGGCCCTCGATGATGGCGACCTTGGCGGTGCCGCCGGTCTGCTCGTTTACCCAGTCGGCGATGTTCGCGCCGCCGTTGTACTGGTTGTAGCCGGAGTAGGCGTACACATCCGCGCCCTCGATCTCAGTGATGGTGTTGAACATGACCACCGGGACGCCGGCCGCATTGGCCTTCTGGATGGCGGGGATCAGCGCGTCCAGGTTGATGCCGCAGACGGCGATGCCCTTCACGCCCTGGGTGATGAAGTCTTCCATCATGGAAGTCTGGGTTGCGTAGTCGTCCTCGGATTCGGGAGCCATGACGATCAGCTCATAGCCCAGCGCCTCGGCAACGGGGGTTGCACCCTCGATGCAGCTGGCATAGAACGGGCTGGTCATGGCCGGCGGCAGGAAGCCCAGCTGATCCGCAGCGAACGCGGAAGAGGTGAGAATCATCAGGGTGACAAGTACAAGTGCAAGAACTTTCTTCATTACAGGTACCCTCCTTACTATTTTTATGCTTTGCAGCATATAAACGAAACAAAACCGTATACGCCGATTTGTTAAATTATATCATTGTTCCCGGTTGATTTCAACAAGTTTTTTTGGAATTAGGTTCGATTTATTCCTGCGAATTTAACTTTCGCTAAGAATTCAGGGAATTCCGCACATTTAACCTCCTGCGATGGACAGCTTTTCCGTTCAACGCTAGAATGATAGGGAAGCTTTTTGGCGCAGCCGCAGCTGCCCGAGCGAGAACTCATCAATGGAAGAGGATACAGCAATATGAATTATGCAGAGGAAAGCCTGCGCCTGCACGAAAAGTGCAAGGGCAAGATTGAAGTTGTGACCCGCGTTCCCGTCTCCACCAAGGAGGATCTGTCCCTGGCCTACACCCCCGGCGTGGCCCAGCCCTGCCTGGAGATTCAGAAGGACGTTGAAAAGAGCTACGAGCTGACCCGCCGCTGGAACACCTGCCTGGTCGTGACCGACGGCAGCGCGGTGCTGGGCCTGGGCGATATCGGCCCCGAGGCCGGAATGCCGGTGATGGAGGGCAAGTGCGTGCTGTTCAAGGCCTTCGGCGACGTGGACG
>CAMBWJ010000225.1 GCA_945871545.1 uncultured Clostridia bacterium
TGTACTTGATCGCGTTGTCGATCAGGTTGGAGAGGATCTCCTCGGCGATCTGCCGGGTGGCGAAGATGCGCGCGGCTTCGATCTCCAGCTTCAGCTCCACCTGGGCGGCCTCGGCTATGGGACGGAAGCGCTCCGCCACCTCCTCCGCCACGCTCTTCAGCTCGATAACCTCGCAGTGATTGCGGGCGCTGCCGCCGTCCAGGCGGGAGATCAGCAGGATGTCCTCCACCAGATGGATCATGCGCTTGCCCTCGGCGTAGATGTACTCCACCAGCTCCGGCCAGTCGCGCTCCGGGGCGACGTGCTGCTTCATGATCTCCGCATAGCCCACGATGGAGGTCAGCGGGGTCTTGAGCTCGTGGGACACGTTGGCGGTGAACTCCCGGCGGTTCAGCTCCGCCATGCGCTGGATCAGCGGCTGGAGCTCGGGGTAGAGCTGGTTGCTCTCCGGGGCGGTCAGGTCCATGCTGTTGATGGGCTGCACGATCTTTTTGGTCAGGTGGTTCGCCAGCAGCACCGCGCCCAGCGACACCAGCAGCAGCGCCGCCAGCAGCCACCAGGTGAGGCCGAAGAACATGCCCGTCTCGCTGCCGTGGCTCTCGGACAGGCGCAGGAAGCTGCCGTCGGACAGTTGCATGGCACAGTAGTAGGTCAGCCTGCCCTGGGTGGGGGAGAGGCGCATGGAGGAGCCGATCCCCTGCTCTGCGGCGAGGTGAATCTCCGCGCGATCCAGGTGGTTCTCCATCTGTCCGGGGTCGGAGCGGCTGTCCAGCAGCACGCTTCCATCGGCGGCGATCAGCGTGATGCGCTCCTCAAAGCCGGAATCGGCCAGCGCCTGAAGGTAGCCCAGGGGATCGGGATCGCGATCCATGGCCACGCCCAGCTGGCGCACGCTGCGCTCCAGCTCCGATTCGATCTGCCGGGACAGGAAGTTCATCTGCACCAGCTGCACCACGAAGGTGAACACCAGCGCCGTGGCGATGACCGCGCCCAGCATGCTGTACAGGATGCGCTTCTTCATTTGGAGGCCTCCGAGGGGCAGATGCGGTAGCCGCAGCCGTACACCGTCTGGATCCGGCTGCCGCTGGAGCCCAGCTTGCTGCGCAGGGTCTGGATGTGGGCGTCGAGGGTGTGGCTTGCGCCCATGTAGTCCCGGCTCCACACCGCGTCGATCAGCGCCTCGCGCTCAATCAGCCGCCCGGGCTTCTGCATCAGCACCCGCAGCAGCTCGTACTCCTTCAGGGTCAGCGCGATCTCCCGCCCGGACACCTGCACGGTGTGCCGCCCGGTGTCCATGCGAATCTCGTCCACCTCGATGATCTCCCGCTCCTCGCCGGGGCCGCAGCGCCGCAGCACCGCCTTCACCCGGGCGATCAGCTCCATGATGCCGAAGGGCTTGGCGATGTAGTCGTCTGCGCCCAGCTCCAGACCCTGCACCACGTCGTCCTCGCCGTCCTTGGCGGTGATGAGGATCACCGGCGTGCCCATGGTGTCGCGGCGGGTCTTGAGCTCCCGCAGGATCGACAGCCCGTTTTCACCCGGCAGCATCAGATCCAGCAGGATCAGATCGGCCTTCTCCTGCTGCATCTCCGCCCAGAAGGGCGCCGAGCGCTCGAAGCCCTTCGCCGGAAAGCCCGTCATCGTCAGGGTGTAGACCACCAGATTGCGGATGCTGGCGTCGTCCTCCACGTAGTAGATCATGCGTTTTCCTCCCCGATGCGGCGGGTCAGCGCGCCCAGCATGGGCTCGAAGTCCACGCCGTACCAGCGGTGGTCGCCGCAGTTCATGGAATACTCGATGCAGTCCCGGGTGAAGTCCGCCGCGATGCGGGCGGCTTCGTGCACGCTGCGGCCCAGGGTCATCAGCCCCGCAAACACCGAGGCGAACAGGTCGCCGGAGCCGGGACAGCTCAGCGCCAGGCGGTCGTGGGGGTAGACAAACTCGTCCGCCCCGGCGCAGATCAGGCCGGTGCGGTCGCCGTCAAAGCGGCAGCTGGTGATCAGCACGTTCCTGAGCCTGCCGTCCAGCAGCTCCCAGGCGCGCTGCACCAGGCGCTGGGTGCAGGCCGTGCTGTCCTCCCAGGGAAGCTCCAGCAGGGCACAGGCCTCGGTGACGTTGGGCAGGATCACGTCCGCGTGCCTGCACAGCGCCCGCAGCCGCGCCACGTATGTCCCGTCGAAGCCTGCGTACAGCGCGCCGTTGTCGCCGAATGCGGGGTCGAGGATCACCGGCGCGCCCTTGGCTTGGAACAATTGAATGAAGCGTTCCGCCAGCCCGATCAGCCGGATGGAGCCCAGATAGCCGATGTATATGGCGTCGAACTTCATCTCCTGCGCCCTCCAGTGGGCCATGATGCGCTCCAGCTCGCCGGAGAGATCCACGAAGGTGAAGCCCTCGAAGGCGGTGTGGGTGGAGAGCAACGCGGTGGGCAGGGCGGCGACCTCCAGGCCCATGGCGGGCAGCACGGACATGGCTACGCCCAGCGAGCAGCGACCGATGCAGGAGAGATCCTGCAAAACGGCAATTCTTGGAATCATGAGTGGACTTCCCTTCCGTTTACATCAGCTTCTGGCCGTTGATGCGCAGCACGAACTTCAGGCCAAGCTTCTCGGCGGCCTTGCGGCAGAGGATCATGCGGCCCAGAAAGATTTCAAAGTAGTCCGTGACCGAGCAGATGGTGGTGTCGATGTGCAGCCGCAGGCTGATCTCGCCCTTCTCGGGACTTATGCTCACGCTGCTCTTCTTCACGGAGAAGTTCACGCGGTCGTGGATGTCGAAGGTGGACGCGTCCTTGTTGCGCACGCGGGTGCAGCGCACGTCGGTCTTGTCCGCCAGGATCAGTGCGGCGGCCACGGCGTTGACGGGGAAGGCGGTGCTCTCGTCGTGGTTGCCGATGGCGGTGATGATGGTGGCGATTTCGTCGGGGTCCGCGCCCATGTTGTCCAGCAGGCGGAAGGCCATGATCGCGCCGGACTGGGCGTGATCGATGCGGTTGACCACGTTGCCGATGTCGTGGAGGTACCCCGCGATGCGCACCATCTCCACGTCCCGGGGATCGGAACCCAGGGCCTCCAGGATGGCGGCGGCGGTCTCGGACACCTTCGTGACGTGGGCGAAGCTGTGCTCGGTGAAGCCCAGGGCGATCAACGATTCGTCCGCCTTGCGGATGTAGGACTGTATGGCGGCGTTCTGCCGCACCTTTTCGTAGGTGATGAACATGCTTTCCTCCGGATTTCTGCTTTGTTTCCTATTATTTATTTCCAGAGAATCATTTTATCAGGCGCGCGTCAGAAATGCGTGCGCACTTTCTCAAAAGCAGGTTATTTTTGCGTTCAGTATAGCAGTCCCAGTGGGGAATTGCAAGCACGATACAATGAAGAAGCCCGTCCGGGGCAAGCTGCCAGCCAGACGGGCCAAATCAGGGATGCGATCAAATGTGCTCCGCGACGCGGGTGGCGACGAGGTTTGCGCCGGTGCCTGCGATGTTCTCGCAGAGCACGTCGCCGATGCGCACGGGGGCCTGGGCGGTGATCGTGCGAATCGCGTCCATCACGTCGAAGATGCGATCTTTGGGCACGGGCGCGGCGGTCTTGACGGACACGCGCGCAAGCTTGCCGCCCGCCACCGGGACGGATGCGGTGATCACGCGCACCGGGGCGATGCACTCCTGCCGGGCGTACTCGTCGCCGCGCTTGCAGCCATTGCCCGTCACGCTGCGGATGCTGCCGCCGTCCAGCTCCGCGCGCAGATTGCAGCCCATGGGGCAGCAGATGCAGGTCAGTTCCACTTGCTTCATGCTCACGCCTCCTCCATCGCAATGCGAATTTCCGTCGCCATCGGGGGCACCAGTTCCCGCTTCAGGACGATTTCCTCCATCTGGCCGGGGGTCATGATGCGTCTCTTCTGGTGGAAGATGCGCACGTCTCCGGCGTAGACGCTCAGGTAGTGGTTCCGCACCTCCCGGCGCACGCGGAAGCGCAGGTTCAGCACCTCAGGCAGGGCCGCGGGATCGATGCGCTGGGGTACCACGCCCGTCACGCCGTCGCCGGAGCAGACCGGAATTTCATGGCGCTGTGCATGCGTACCGCGCAGATATTCCGCAGCCGCACGTCCGGCGCACTCGGCCTCCTCGGAGACGTGGTCCACCAGGTCGTGCACGTGCAGGACGTTTCCGCAGGCGAAGACGCCCTGAACGCCGGTCTCGAAGTTCTCGTTCACCGCGGGGCCGCTGGTGGCGGGATCGATGGGCACCCCGGCAAGCTCGCACAGCTCGTTCTCCGGCAGCAGACCC
>CAMBWJ010000226.1 GCA_945871545.1 uncultured Clostridia bacterium
CGAAGGCCATGATGCCCACGACCGCGGAGTGGCGCAGGATGTTCATCACGCCGTTCAGGGTGGTCGCGCCGGCATTGATGATCAGATAGGCGATCAGGATGCAGGCGAAAATCAATACAAAGCTGTAATTGCCCAGTATTTTGGTGATCGATCGATTGTTGCGCTTTGTGGTGTTCATTGTCCAACCGCCCCTTCCCCAGCGTTGATGGCATTTGTGGCAGCGAGCATGACCCGCTCCTCGCTGATCTCCTCGTGGCGCAGCACGCTCTGGATGTTGCCGTGGTAGAAGACCACGCAGCGGTCCGCCACCTTCTGCAGCTCCGGAATCTCCAGCGTGTTGACCAGGATGGTCTTTCCATTCTGCGCCAGCTGCAAAATCAGCTTGTAGATTTCGGATTTGGCGCCGACGTCAATGCCCTGGGTGGGATTGTCCATCAGCAGGATGTCCGCCTCCGTGTTCAGCCAGCGGGCGAGGATCACCTTCTGCTGGTTGCCGCCGCTGAGGCTGGTGATGAGGTCCCCATCGCCGTTGCAGCGGATGTTCAGCATGCCCCGCAGGCGATCGAACTTCTGCCGCTCCATCTTCTTGCGGATCAGCGGCTTCTTCGCCGAGAGCGTGTGCTCGGACACATAGTTGTTCTCCAGCAGCGTGAAATCCGGCAGGATGGAGTTCTCCTTGCGGTTGGCGGCAATCATGGCGATTTTGTTGCGCATCGCCTTGTGAATGCGGTTGCCCGTCACCGCCGTTCCCATGACCTTGCAGCTTCCGCCGGTCTCCGGCATCACGCCGAAGATGGTCTGCATCAGTTCGCTCACACCCGCGCCCTTCAGGCCGGTGAATCCCACAACCTCGCCGCGGCGGATGGTGAGATTGATGTTCTCAAAGCCGTGGCCGGAGTAATTTTCCAGTTCAAGAATCGGATCGCCCAGCTCGCGGGGCGTGTAGATGTCCGAATCGGAGTAGCTGTTGCCCACCATCAGCTTCGTGACTTCCGTGGGCGTGATTTCGGCGATTTCGCCGCTGCGGATCATCTGTCCGTTGCGCAGCACGGTGTAGCGGTTCGCGATGGTGAAGATCTCCGTCATCTTGTGCGAGATGAAGATGAAGGACTTGCCGCTCTCCTGCAGGTGGCGCACAATGCCGAACAGGTGCTCGATTTCCTTGTTGTTCAGCGCCGTGGTGGGCTCGTCCAGAATCAGCAGCTTGGCGTTGGCGTGCAGCGCCTTCGCGATCTCCAGCAGCTGCTTCTTGCTGGTCTCCAGGTCGCTTACCATGGCGGTGGGGTCGATGTCCACGCCCAGCTCCTTAAACAGCTCGTGGGTCTGGGCGATCATGCGCTTCTTGTCCAGAGTGCCGGCCTTGGTCAGCAGCTCCTTGCGAAGAAAGATGTTTTCGTAGACCTTGAGATCGTTGAAAAGATTCAGCTCCTGATGAACGAAGGCGATGCCCGCCTGCTCGGAGGACTGAACCGTGACGTGATCCATTTCCTGGCCGTCAAAGACGATCTTGCCGGCATCGCGGGTATATACGCCGGCCAGGATGTTCATCAGGGTGGATTTGCCCGCGCCGTTTTCGCCCAGGAGCGCATGCACCTCGCCCTTGCGCACCGAAAAATCCACCTTGTCCAGCACGGTCACCCCAAAGAATGCCTTCGTGATCCCTGACATTTGGAGTATATCCATGTTCCATTCTCCCCTTGCTTTTTAAAGACGCCCGGCAGCATGACCCGCCGGGCGCTCGATAAGCCCCACTGTTGCGCGGGCGCGGCAGCTAGGCCGCGCCCGCAATCAGGGATTATTCGGCAGCAACGGCGTCGCCGAAGCCACGGAAGTCGTTGACGTTGGTTGCATCCACGACGTCGACCGGGATCACGTGATCCTTGGCGACCTCGCCGCCGTCCAGGTAGGCGATCATGTCGTCGCAGGCGATCTGGATCATGGCCGGATCGTAGGTGACGGTGAACAGGTCGGCAAGACCCGCAACCTCAGCGGCGTAGTCCTTCTGATGGATGCCCTTGATGACGGAGTACATCTCGTTCAGACCGGAGGAAGAGGCCAGGTGCACACCGGCGGAGAGGAAGGCTTCCTTCTTGGCGGTGTCGATCTCGGAGGACTTCAGGGCCTCCAGGATGCCCATGCCGATCTCATCGTCGTGGGTGAAGATCCACTTGTACTCGGCGATCTCCTCAACGGTGCGGCTGTCCAGCCACTCGGTGAAGAGCTTCTTGCCCTCGCTGCGGCTCCATCCGGTGTAGGCAGTGGACTCGATAGCGTCCACCTGCTCCTGGGTCCAGCCGTTCTCCAGCAGCACGCCGAAGAAGCCGTCGTTGCGCATCTGCGGCACGGAGGAGTTGTCACCGGGCATGATCAGGATCTTGTCGCCCGGAACCATGCCGGCAGCGATGAAGCGCTTCGCGGTCTCGGCGCCGATGCCCTCGTTGTCGCCCTTGACGGAGGCAACAGCCTGCTCGGCCACGGTGTCGATGACGCGGTCAAACATGACGAACGGGATGCCGGAGTCGGCCAGCTTCTTCATGGTCGTCTCCAGGGTGTTGTCCTGGGGCAGGATGACGATGGTCTTGGCGGATTCGTTCTCGATGATGTCCTCAACCTGGGAGATCTGGTTCGCCGGATCGGCGGAGGAGATGACCTTGGCGGTGTACTTGCCCTCGGCGTTGATGGCCTCGGCCTTTTCCTCGGCGTAGGTCAGAACCGCGCCGGTCCAGCCGTGGTCGGCATTGGGAACGAGAATGGCGATGTCGGTGCCGGCTGCGAGGGCAGCTGCGGAGCACACGAGCATCAGAGCGAGCAACAGAGCAACAATCTTCTTCATGGTTATCCTCCTATTTTTATCGGCAGTGCGCCGATATAGTCGTAAATGAACCTTCCTGCTTACATTTCAACCCACTTGGAGTTGTTTGCGGCGCTCTCGACGACCGCATGCACGAACTTCACGCCCTCGATGCCCTCGTCCACGGTGGGATAGATGAACTGGGACGCGTCCTCGCCGTTGCGCTTGGCGATCAGTGCGGAGACGTAGTTCTGATAGAGGTTGGCAAAGGCGACGTACAGGCCTTCCGGATGTCCGGAGGGGATGCGCGCGCAGGCGCCGGCCTTCTCGGTGACGGCGGCGGTGTTGCGCTGGATCAGCTGCGGCGCGCAGTTCTTGGGCGTGTAGCGCACCACGTCCGGCGTCTCCTGGGCCCACTCCAGCGAGCCCTTGTCGCCGTAGATGCGCACCGCCAGGCCGTTGCAGTGGCCCGCGGCCACCTGGCTGCACCAGTACGCGCCGTTCGCGCCGTTGTCGTACTCCACGATGATGTTGGCGTTGAGATCCAGGGCCTTGCCGTAGGTGTTGGTGGTGGCCAGCAGGCGCTTGATCTTGAGGCCGGTGATGAAGGCCACGTAGTTCTCGATGTGGGTGCCGATGTCGCCCACGCAGTTGGACGCGCCCGTCATCTTGGGATCGGTGCGCCACACGGCCATGTTCAGCTCGGCCTTGTTGTCCGGATCCAGCTCATCCAGCAGCCAGTCCTGGGCGTACTCCGCGTTGACGGACACGATCTTGCCGATCTTGCCCTCGGCGACCATCTCGCGCATGACGCGGGACATGCAGTAGCCGGTGTAGCCGTGGGTCACGCCGAACAGCAGGCCCTTCGCCTCCGCAGTCGCCTTCAGATCCTCCGCCTGCTCCACAGTGAAGCACAGCGGCTTTTCGCACACCACGTTGATTCCGGCCTCCAGGAAGGCCTTGGCCACCGGATAGTGGGTGCTGTTGGGGGTCACGATGGACACGAAGTCGATGCCGTCGTCGCGGGCGGCTTCCTTCTCGGCCATCACCTTGTAATCAGCGTACACGCGCTCGGGATCCAGGCAGTAGGTCTCGCCGGTCTCCCTGTTGAGCGCCTCGCGGGTGCTGAAGCAGCCTGCGACCAGCTCCACGCGGGGATCAAAGTTGATGGCCTTGCGGTGCACCTCGCCGATGAAGGCCTGCATGCTGCCGCCGACCATGCCGTAACGAATCTTCTTAGCCATACTTACGCTCCTTTTCCACGCGGATCAGTTCGCAATTGCGTCGTCAAACTTGAAGGCGGAGGGCTTGAAGTCCACCTTGTGCACGAAGGCCGCGGCCTCGGTGGCGCCGTCGATGCGGTCCATGCCGCTGTCCTCCCACTCCACGGAGAGCGGGCCGTCGTAGCCGCCGGCGTTGAGCACGCGGATGATCTCCTCAAAGTTCACATCGCCGTGGCCCAGCGAGCGGAAGTTCCAGCCGC
>CAMBWJ010000227.1 GCA_945871545.1 uncultured Clostridia bacterium
CACGATGTTCCGGCGGTGTTTGTCGCGAGTGAATATGGCAGCGACAGCATCATCACCGACGTTTTCGCTTTCCGCGGCGGCACGTTCCAGAATATCACCTCGTCAGGCGGCGGGACAAGCGTGCAGACCGTGCGCAGTTATTTCGTCTACGCCAACGACATCGAGATCAGCGAGCGCGGCTCCAACTTCCTGATGACCTGGCACAAGCACTTCCGCGTGTCCATCGCGCTGAAGCTGGCGGGCATCTTCAACGTCTACAATTCGCTGCTGGCGGCGGGCGTGTGCATCAGCCTGGGCGTCGACCCGGAGGCCATCCGCCGGGGTCTGGAGGATGTGCGCGCGGTGCCCGGCAGGATCGAGCTGCTGGAGACCGGAACGCCCTACCGGGTGATCCTGGACTACGCCCACTCGCCGGACAGCCTGGAGAACATTCTCAGGGCTGTGCGCGAGACCACCAAGGGCCGCATGATCGCGCTGTTCGGCTGCGGCGGCAACCGCGACCGGGCCAAGCGGCCGCTGATGGGCGAGATCGCCGGGGAGCTTGCGGACTACTGCATCCTCACCAGCGACAATCCCCGCAACGAGGATCCCATGGAGATCCTCGCCGCCATCGAGGAGGGCATCCGCGGTACCGGCTGCGAGTACGTGGTGATTGAGAACCGCCGCGAGGCCATCAAATACGCGCTTGCGTGCGCCCGGCCCTCGGACGTGGTGGTGCTGGCCGGAAAGGGCCACGAAACCTATCAGGAGATCAAGGGCGTGCGCCATCCGTTCAACGAAAAGATCGTGGTGGCGGAGCTGCTGCAGAAGCTTGCCCAGGGCGATGTGCCCGATCACAAATAATCGAAGACCATTTGGAGGGAACAGAAGATGCAGAGACTGATCTGGACGATCATCGCCGCCTTTGCGATGACGGTCGTACTCGGTCCGATTATGATTCCGTGGCTCAAGAAACTGAAGTTTGGCCAGACGATCTACGACCTCGGCCCCGAGTCCCACAAGAAGAAGCAGGGCACGCCCACCATGGGCGGTATCATCTTTGCAATTCCTGCGCTGATCGCCGCCGTGGCCTTCGGCTATGGCGACGCCCGCTTCGACTACCTGCTGATGATCGTGGTCTCGGCGCTGGGCTTTGGCCTGGTGGGCTTCGTGGACGACTTCATCAAGGTCAAGCTCAAGCGCAGCCTGGGGCTCACGCCCATGCAGAAGATCGTGCCGCAGGTGGTGCTGGCGGCGGTGCTGTCCGTCTGGGCCTACAGGCATCCCACCATCGGCTCTACGCTGACGGTGCCCTTCTTCAACCTGGAGTGGAACCTGGGCTGGCTGTACATTCCGGTGATGATGTTCATCATGGTGGGCACGGTCAACTCCTCGAACCTGCTGGACGGCCTGGACGGCCTGCTCTCCGGCTGCTCGATGATTGACTTCATCACCATGATGCTGATCTGCCTGACCATGGCGGAGGCGAACCCGGCGAACCGCTCGAACCTGCTGAACGTGGCCATCTTTGCGGGAGCCATGGTGGGAGCGCTGATGAGCTTTCTGCGCTTCAACGGCTACCCGGCCCGCGTGTTCATGGGCGACGTCGGCTCCTTCTTCATCGGGGGCGCGCTGATGGGCATGATGCTGGTCACGCGGCTGTCGCTGCTGCTGCCCGTCATTGCACTGGCGATGTTCGTCTCCAGCCTGTCGGACATCATCCAGGTGGGCTACTTCAAGTACACCAAGAGAAAGACCGGCTCCGGCAAGCGCGTGTTCAAAATGGCGCCGCTGCACCACCACTTCGAGCTCTCCGGCATGCCGGAGACCCGCGTGGTGACGATGTACTACGTGGTCACCGCCGCGCTGTGTCTGCTGGCGCTGCTCGGCTTCGTGGCGTAATCAAGATTCATACAAGGGCGGTCGGCATAGCGGTTTTCGCGGCCGGAACCGCCCTTTCCGGGATATGGAGGTAGATTCTTATGGCAAAGAGAGCGATGGTATTGGGCCTGGCGCGCAGCGGCATTGCCGTGACGAAGCTGCTGCTTCTGCGGGGCTGGGAGGTGCTGGCCTGCGACAGCAAGGCGCGCGAGGCCTTCAACGGCGCGCTGGACGAAGTGGAGAAGCAGGGCGCAGAGCTGTGCCTCAATGAAAAGGAGCCGGAGAAGCGCATTGAGGGTCTGGACGCGCTGATCGTCAGCCCCGGCATCCCGCCGGAGCACCCTGCAGTGCTGAAGGCCCGTGAGCTGGGCGTGGAGGTCATGGGCGAGATCGAATACGCCTACCGCGAATCCACCGGCATGCTGCTGGCGGTCACGGGCACCAACGGCAAGACCACCACGGTCACGCTTCTGGGTGAAATCTTCAAGAACGCGGGCAAGCGCACCCACGTTGTGGGCAACATCGGCACGCCCTACTCCGGCGCGGTGCCGGAGATGAAGCCCGGCGACGTGACCGTGTGCGAGATTTCCTCCTTCATGATGGAGACCTCCTCGCTGTTCCATCCCCACGTCAGCGCGGTGCTCAACATCTCCGAGGATCACCTGAACCGCCACGGCACCATGGAGAAGTACATCGCCCTCAAGGAGCGCATCTTTGAAATGGAGGATGCAAATGACTTCGTGATTCTCAACTGGGACGATCCCGTGACCCGGGACATGGCGAAACGCACAAAGGCGAAGGTCGTGTGGTTCTCCAGCCGCAATGAGGTGGAGTACGGCGCGTTCGTGCGGGAGGGCAAGATCGTGTTCGGCACGCCCGCCAACTGCAAGGCCATCTGCGGGGTCGACGAGGTCTACATACCCGGCGAACACAACCTGAAGAATGCGCTGGCCGCTGCGGCCATGGCCATGGTCGCGGGCATACCCGGCCCGGTGATCCGCCACACGCTGCGCACCTTCAAGGGCGTGGAGCACCGCATCGAGTTCGTGCGGGAGCTGGACGGCGTGCAGTTCATCAACGACTCCAAGGGCACCAACGTGGATTCCAGCATCCAGGCCGTGCGCGCCATGAAGCGGCCCACGGTGCTGATTCTGGGCGGCTACGACAAGCACACCGACTTCACGCCGCTGTGCGAGGAGATCGTGAAGTGCCCCATCGAGCGGGTGGTGCTCATCGGCGCGACCGCGAAGCAGTGCGAGGAGACGCTGGAGAAGGTGGGCTTCCACGCCTGGGAGCACGCGGGCTACGACTTTGAGAAGGCCGTGCGCCGCGCCTTCGAGCTGGCACGGGATGGCGGCACGGTGCTGCTCTCGCCCAGCTGCGCGAGCTTTGATATGTTCGACGACTACGAGGCCCGGGGCCGCATCTTCAAGGAGATCGTGAACCGGCTGGAGAGCAGAAGGGCTTGATGCTGCGTCCCGTTCGCGGGGCGAAGGCTGCGGCGGGGCCGCAGAAGAGATACAACATACTGCGATACGTGGATCGGGGCCTGCTGATCTGCTTCATCGCGCTGCTGGCCTGCGGACTGCTGGTGCTGTACGCGGCAAGCTTCTACAATGCACAGGATCGCGGAAGCGCGCTCTCAGAAGTGATTTCACAGATGATGGGCGTCGCTGCGGGCGCGATCCTGATGCTTTTTTTGTTGCACATCGACTACCGGATGCTGGCGAAGCCTCAGATCAGCACTACGCTGCTGCTGGCGAGCATCGTGCTGCTCATTCTCGTGGCGATTCCTGGCATCGGCAAGATGCTGAACGGTTCGCGGCGCTGGCTGCGCCTGGGACCGGTGAGCTTTCAGCCGTCGGAGCTTGCAAAGTACGCCTGTATTCTCCACCTTGCGCGCCTCCTCAGCCGGAAGAATCACGACGTGACACGGCTGTTCCGTGGCTTGATTCCGACGTTTCTGTTCCCGGGCGTGCTGTTTCTGCTGATTTTGCTCCAGCCGAACCTCTCCACGGCGGGCAGCATCCTGATCGTCTCCGCCGTGATGGCGATGATCGCCGGGGCGAAGTGGCGGCACCTGGGGCTGATCGGCGCTTCGGGACTGGCGCTGGGCGGCTACTATGCCCTGTCCGAGCCCTATCGCCGCGCGCGGCTGATGTCCTTCCGCAATCCCTTCGCCTACCTAAGCAACGAGGGCTACCAGCTCTCCCAGTCGCTGCTGGCCTTCGGCTCCGGGGGCCTGTTCGGCATGGGGCTGGGCAAGGGACGGCAGAAGTACGCCTTTTTGCCTTATCCGGAGTCCGACTTCATCTTCGCGGTGGTGGGCGAGGATCTGGGGCTGGTGGGGTGCCTGATGGTGCTTGCGCTGTTCATGGCCTTCGTGTTCTTCGGCCTGAGGGTGGCAAT
>CAMBWJ010000228.1 GCA_945871545.1 uncultured Clostridia bacterium
GATCCTCCTGAGAGATGCCGATGCCGGTGTCCCGCACGGTGATGGTGACCTTCTCCTCGTCCCAGCCAACCCGCACGTTCACGCTGCCCGCCTCGGTATATTTTATAGCGTTGTCCAGCAGAATGATGAACATCTGCTCCACGCGGTCGGCGTTGGCCCAGACGCTGGGGCAATCCGAGAGGTCAGTCTCGATGTTCAATTGCAGGCCGTGCTCCTCCGCGATGGAATTGTAGCGGTCGCACACGTCGTAGATCAGATCGTCCAGCTGCATGCGGTGCTTTTCGATGGCCACGCCGCCGCTCTGCAGGCGGGACAGCTCCAGCTGGTCGTTGATGAGCCTGGACAGGCGCATGACCTCCCGCAGGATGATGTCGTAGTAGCGCATGCGGTCCTCTTCCTTGGTGACCATGCCCTCCTTCAGCGGCTCCACCAGCGCGCGAACCGCGGTCAGCGGCGTGCGCAGCTCGTGGGAGACGTTCGAGACGTACTCGCGCCTTGTGCGCTCCAGGCGCTCCATCTGGGTCACGTCGCTGAACAGGCCCACCGCGCCGGCGGTTGCGCCGATTTCGTCCACGATGGGCGTGATCGTCATGCGCAGGGTCATCTCCCGGTGGCTGAAGGTGCGGGTCACGGCCTCGCCGCTTTTAATCACCGCGTCGAAGTCCTCCCACACGGCCTTGTCCGGCACGTACTTCATGCGCGCGTCCGGCAAGCCCACGGAGACCTTCTTCTGCTCGAACATGCCCTCGATGGCGGGATTGATGTGGGTGATCTGTCCCTCCGCGTCGATGGCGATGATGCCCTCCGACAGGCCGTTGAGCATGTGCTTCAGGCGGTTGCGCTCCACGATGAGCATGTACATGTTGCGGCTGAGCTGGTAGGACAGATTGTTCAGTGCCTTTGCCAGCTCGCCCATCTCGCCGGGCATGTCCTCGTCGGCGTGCGCGTCGAAGTCGCCGCCGGAGACTTTCACGGCCACGTCCCGCAGGGACGAAATCTGGCGGATGCTCTTCATCAGAATCCACTTGCTCAGCGGCCACGCGGCGGCGCACGCCGCGATGAAGCCGGTCAGCAGGCCGATGAGCGAAGCAAAGCGCCCTGCGCCGAGCCGGTCGGCCAGGTGAAAGACAGGCGAACCCACCAGCACCGCCACCAGAAATTCTGCGGCGGTAAAGAGCACAGCGCGCTGGATCAGCACGCTGTGACTGTTTTTAACGTTCTTGCGGGAAGCAGCCTTCGGTTCATCCGCAGCGCATGCGGACGGACGGCTCCCCGGAAGAGAGCGAAAGCGCTTCATTATGCATTGACCTCAAAGCGGTAGCCCACGCCGTACACCGTCTTGAGCGCCCACGGCACGTTCTCCTGGGGCAGCTTCTGGCGGATGCGCTTGATGTGCGCATCCACGGTGCGGGTGTCTCCGAAGTAGTCGTAGCCCCATACGCGGGAGAGAATCTGTTCGCGGCTGAACACCTGACCCACGTTCGAGCACAGCATGTGCAGGATCTCGACCTCCTTGGGCGTGCAGGGAATCACCTTGCCGGCGGCCTTCACCTGGTAGTTTTCCAGGCTGATCTCCAGCTGCGGCAGGCGGATGATGGAGGAATCCTCGTCGCCGGTCTTTTCGCTGAAGCGCCGCAGTACCGCCTTGATGCGGGCCAGCACCTCGCGCGGGGAGAAGGGCTTGACGATGTAGTCGTCCGCACCCAGCTCCAGGCCCAGGATGCGGTCGATCTCCTCGCCCTTGGCGGTGAGCATGATGATGGGCGTGGAGCTGTTCTGCCGGATCTGGCGGCACACGTCCAGGCCGGAGACCTTCGGCATCATCAGGTCCAGTACCATCAGATCGGGATGGAGGCTCTCGAACAGCTCGAGCGCCTGCTGGCCGTCATACGCGCTCTGGTGCTCATAGCCCTCGCTGCCCAGATACAGGCCCAGCGACTCGTGAACCACCGGATCGTCGTCTGCGATCAGAATAAGAGGATACATTGACATGAAACCACCCCAATTTTCACATTTGTACATTTATTATATACATGAAACGGAACATATGCAACCTTTCTCGCAAGAAGCCTAATTTTCTTCAAATTCGACAGAACTTCGCCCGGTTTTTCCCGGCATATTTTCACCCGTCCGCGCGAAGAATATTTGCGAAATTCAAGGACGGAGGCGATTTGACAAATGAATCCCACGCAGAAGCTTTTGCAGGCCATCGCGGAGAACGGGCACACGGGGGTGAACGCCTGTGAGCAGCTGCTCAAGCGCACGGCGGACGCGGAGCTGAGAGGCGAGCTGGTGCTGGAGCGCCAGCACTACTTTGACGCCATGCGGGACGCGGAGAACCTGCTGCTGATGCAGGGAATCGCGCCACGGCGGCCCGGACCCGCCGCGCAGATGGGGCTGTGGATGGGCATGCAGATCAACACCATCGCGGACCGCTCGGCATCGCACATCGCGGACATCGTGATCCAGGGCGCGACCATGGGCGTGGTGGAGCTGACCAAGGCCCGCAATTCCAACCCGGACGCGGACGCACAGGCCCAGGGCATCGCGTCCTTCCTGATCACCAAGCAGCAGGAGGCCATCGACCGCCTGAAGCGCTTTCTTGCGGAAAAGAAACCTGAAAAAGAGGCTGCAAAGCAGGGCGGATAACAAAAACATGCGGAATTTTTAACGGTGAACCGAAAGAATTTCCGGTTTCACCGCTTTTTCTTAATGGTATCGATGCAGTGAGATGCTATAATCCTCCCGTTCAAAAAGCTTTTGATTCAAAATTCCATATATAGGGAGAGCGATGCGTCTTGCAAGACAAACAACTTTGGCTGCAACCGGACTACTTTGAGGGCTTCAAGTGCAAGTGCGGCGCGTGCCGCAACTGCTGCTGCACCGGCTGGGACATCGCCGTGGGGATGGACGAGTATTTCCGTCTGATCGGCATGGAGTGCCCGGAGGAGATACACCGCCGCCTGGAGTGCGCGTTCCGCGTGCCGGAGTCGCCGTCGCCCGAGCGCTTCCGTCTGATTTCGCCCAACTGGCTGGGAGAATGCCCGATGCACGACGCGGACGGGCTGTGCATGATTCAAAGGGACCTGGGGGAAGCGGCCCTGCCGGAAATCTGCCGCATGTACCCGCGCTGCCTGAAGAAGGAGGGCAGCATGTACGAGGCGCTGTGCTCCAACAGCTGCGAGGCGGTGGTGGAGCTATTGATGCGCCCGGAGCAGCTGCGGTTTTCCTTTGTGGAGATGGACGCAAAATCGGAGATCGAGGCCCGGGCTGACGACGGAATGCTGAACCTGGGCAAGCGTACGATGAAGCTCCTTCAGGAGGACGCCGGTTCGCTGAACGAGCGCATCGGAAAGATTTGCGGCGCAATCGCGGGCGATATAGACTATGTGCCCAAGGAAGCGATGCTTGCGGAAGGTTTGTGGGCGCTGACGGGCGCATTGGAAGCGCTTTCGGAGGATTCGGAGGCGCTCAGGCGTTTTGCAGCCGAGACAATTGCGCGCTACGGCGCGGAGAATCCCGACGCGGCGGAAAATTTTTCCGCAGATGCGCGCCGGTTTGAGGAGAGATTTCCCGGGTGGGTGCGCTGGTACGAGAACATCCTGGCCAACCACCTGGTTTACATGAACCTGCCCTGGGTGGACGATCGATTGAAGCCGGAGCAGGTGCGCTCTGGCCTGTGCTTGACCTACGCCGCCATGCGGGCGATGGGAGCGGCCTACACATTGGAGCGCGGCAGCCGCGACGATCTGGCCGACGCGCTTGCGGGCCTGTTCCGCCTGGTGGAGCACAGTCCCTTCTACTACAACGCGTACGTGCTGGTGAAGCAGCCGGCGTGCCTGCTGGCGCTGTAATATATAGGAAGGCTTCCCACGCGGGGAGCCTTTTTCAATGGAGAAACCATTCTTCACAGGAATGCACAGGAAATGTCCTTGAAAGCCGTGTGCACATCTGTTATACTGATAAATGGAAGTTTATCGTCAGAATTTACTCAGTCAGGAGTTTGAATATATGCCCAGTCGTGAAAAGAGAGCGATGCGCAGGAGGCGCGGATACGGCGTGCTGTCGGCGCTGATCGTGCTGCTGATGCTGGTTGCCGTGGCACTGGTGGTGATCCTGGTCAACGGCGGCGCGCAGCAGGGCCCACAGGGCGGCGACGTAGCGCTCCGGCCTGACGCCACGGATTTCGTGGATTCCCGGGGCGCGATCCCCGAGCCGCTGGTGCTGGGTGCGGATTTGCAGACCGCGCAGGCTCCCATGG
>CAMBWJ010000229.1 GCA_945871545.1 uncultured Clostridia bacterium
TGTCGTACTCCGCGCAGACCAGGCCGGCGGTCTCGTAATCCAGCTCGTTGTTGATCGTGGCGATGATGCCCAGCATCATCAGCTTCTTGATGATTTCGCTGGCGGGCTTGCCGATGCGCTCGGACAGGTCGCGCACGGTGATCGTCTCGGCGGTCATCACGGCCTTCTCGATGCGCACGGGCTCGAAGGTCTTGGCCTGGGCCGCAGCCTTCTTCTTCTTCTTGCCGCGCACGAACTCGTCGTCATAGCCGTTGATGGACATGTTCACGCCGGTGTCGCGGCGGCGGTTGTTGTTCTTGTTGGCGTTGCGCTCCGGGTCGTTCTGGCGCACGTACTGCTTCTTGTTGGGATCGTAGTTGGATACGCGCTCCTTCTCCATCGCCGGGGCGAGGTCGGGCATCTTGCTGCGGCCATAGCCCGGACGCGCACCGCCGCCGCCGAAGCTGCGACCGCCCTGACCGCCGCCCTGCGGACCACCCTGGCCCTGGGGACGGTTGCCGTAGGGACGGGCGCCCTGCTGGCCCGGCTGCGCCGGACGGCCGTACTGGCCCTGAGGCCGGTTGCCATACTGGCCCTGCTGACCCGGCTGTGCGGGACGGCCATAGGGGCCCTGCGGACGGGAACCCTGCTGGCCCGGCTGCGCCGGACGGCCATAGGGGCCCTGCGGGCGTGCGCCCTGCTGGCCCGGCTGCGCCGGACGGCCATAGGGGCCCTGCGGACGGGAACCGTACTGGCCCTGCTGCGCGGGACGCTGCTGCACCACGGGCGCGGGCCTCGCGGTATTCTCCTCAGCCTTTGCCGCAGGCTGCTGCGCGGGTGCGGGCGCGGGGGCCGGGGCCGGCTTCGCCGCCGGTTCGGGCTCGGGCTGCGGCTTGACCTCAGCGCGGGGCTCCGCAGGCACTTCCGGCACCTGTTCGCTGGAATAGGCGTTCATGAACTGCGCATCCGCCTCATAGCGCTTGCGCTGCTCCTCCTTCGCCTCGCGATCCTTCACCTCCTGCGCCTCACGGGCAAAATCCCCGGAGATCCTGCGCAGGTTGCCCAGCATATCCTGGGTCCTCTTGCGCATCTGGGTGATGCTCTCCAGCATTTTTCCGGTATTCGTGCTCAATTCTTTGGTTGCGTCCTGAACCCTGACTTTGGTCATTCCCTAAATGCACCCCCGATAGTAATCAATCATCGCTCGGCGTTTGCGAGCTCCAGTATGCGATCCGCCATGGACGGATCGGTAATCGCCGCAACCATGCGGCCGGGTTTCCCAATTGCATCGCCCAGTTCGTGTTCGGGCGCGTAGATCAGCGGAACCTCGTAGTACGTGCAGGCGTCGGTCACGGCCTTGACCGCGTTCTTCGCGGCGGCGCGATCCAGCACCACGGCGCAGGCTCCGCCCGCGCGCACGGCCTGCACGCAGGCCTTCTCCCCGCTGATGATCCGGCCCGCGCGCATGCACAGGCCCAGCATGTTCAGCATCCGCTTCATTGCGCTGTGCCCTCAATCTGGGCTTCTAACTGGCGGAAGACATTTTCCTCGATCTTGGCGTCGAGGGCGCGATCCAGCGCGCGGGTCTTTTCCGCCTTCTTCAGGCATTCGATGCTGTTGCAGACGTAGGCGCCGCGTCCCGGCGCCCTGCCGCCGAAGTCGATGTGCGCGTCGCCGTCCTGGGGCTTCACCACCCGCAAAAGGCTCGCCTTCGGCTTCATCTCGCGGCATCCGACGCACATGCGCATCGGAATCTTGCGCGGCTTGACGGGCATCAGGCCTCACCCTCCGCTTCCGTCTGCGCATCCAGCGCGGCCTGCTCCTCGGCCAGCGCCTCCATCTGGCTCTGGCTCTTGATGTCGATCTTCCAGCCGGTGAGCTTGGCGGCCAGGCGGGCGTTCTGGCCCTCCTTGCCGATGGCCAGGCTCAGCTGGTTGTCCGGCACGATGACCCGGGCGGCCTTCTCCGTCTCGGAGACGAACACGGAGATGACGCGCGCCGGATTCAGCGCGTTTGCGATGTACTCCGCCGGATCGGAGGACCACTTCACGATGTCGATCTTCTCAGTCTTGAGCTCGTTGACCACGTTCTCCACGCGCATGCCGCGCGGGCCGACGCAGGAGCCCACCGCGTCGATCATCGGATCGGTGGAATAGACGGCCATCTTGGTGCGGAAGCCGGCCTCGCGGGCGATGGACTTGATCTGCACCACGCCGGTGACGATCTCGGGAACCTCGATCTCGAACAGGCGCTTGACCAGGCCCGGATGGGTGCGGCTGACGAACACCTGCGGGCCGCGGCCCATGCGGGAGACCTCCAGCACGTAGACCTTGATGCGGTCGTTGATGTTCAGCTCCTCGGTGGGCATCTGCTGGGAGGGCTCGAGCACGCCCTCCACGCGGCCCAGCTCCACGAAAACCTGCTTGTTTTCGATATGCTGCACGATGGCTGTGAGGATTTCGTTCTCCTTCTGGCTGTACTCGTCGTAGATCACGCCGCGCTCCGCCTCGCGCAGATGCTGCACGACCACCTGCTTGCCCGTCTGGGCGGCGATGCGGCCGAAGTTGCGGGGCGTGACGGGAACCTCCACCAGGTCGCCCAGCTCATACTGGGGACGAATCTCCCTCGCGTCGGCCAGGGACATCTCGCACTGGGAATCGTTGACCTCCTCCACCACCATCTTGCGGGAGTACACCTCCACCTGGCCCTTCTGGGGATCGATGACGGCGCGCACGTTGGCGGTCTTGCCGAAGTTCTTTTTATATGCGGAAATCAGCGCGGATTCGATTGCGGAGTACAGGACCTCCTTGTTGATCCTGCGTTCCTTCGCCATCGCGTCGAGGGCGCTGAAGAATTCAACGGAATCAATTCCACCGTTTGCCATTTGGGTTTCCTCCTGATTCTTATCTTACGATCCCACAGGAACGTCGTCCTTGAGATCCTCTTCACTGAATTCGATGACCGGGCGAACGATGGCCACGTCCTTCTTCTCAAAGGAGAGGGTCTCGCCGCTCTCCGTGATGATGGAGATCACGCCGTCCTTCAGGCCGACCAGATCGCCGAGGAACTGCTTGCCGCCGTTCACCGGGCGGTAGGTCTTGAGCTCGACCTCCATGCCCTCGGCCCGCGCAAAGTCGCGCTCGGTCTTGAGCGGACGGTCCGCGCCCGGGGAGGAAACCTCCATGAAGTCGTACTCCACACTTTCCACCAGCGGCTGAATCCTGCGGTGGAAGGTCTCCAGCTCGTTCAGCGATACGCCGTCCGGCTTTTCAATATAGAAGCGCAGAAAATGCCCCGTCGGCTCCTTGACCAGCTCCACGTCCACCAGCTCCACATTCTGCTCGTCCGCGATCTGCTGGGCGATTTTTTCCGCTTCCCGGACGGACATTGCTTTCTTCGGCAAGGCGATACCTCCGCTTCCACGACATATTCTTCGTTGCTGACACGCAAAACAGGTCTTTGCTTCTGTCCTTTCGTGCAAAAACCTCTCAATCGGGGCCTAAAAACACACCGCCGAAGCTCGGCGGTCGTGATTGCCCTTTTCTATTCCTCGTCTATTATAACACGCATCGGCTCCAATTACAACCAATAAAATTGGGGTTTCATGGTCGGTTTGTGTTATATTCTGGCGCGCAGCGCCCTTAAAACGCCGGATCCTCGTAGGAAATGCGCTCGATGTGCGCGCCCAGCATCTTCAGCTTCTCATCGATGCGCTCGTAGCCGCGCAGGATGTAGCTCACGCCGCCGATCTCAGTCACGCCCTCGGCCATCAGGCCCGCGATCACCATCGCCGCGCCCGCGCGCAGGTCGGTGGCGTTCACCCGGGAGCCCACCAGGTGGTTCACGCCGGTGATGATGGCGCTGGACTCGATGGTGCGCACGTTCGCGCCCATCTTGCGCAGCTCGTCCAGGAAGCGGAAGCGCGCCTCAAAGATGGTCTCGGTGACGATGCTGGTGCCGTTGGCCACGGTCAGCAGCGCCGACAGCGGCTGCTGCAGGTCGGTGGGAAAGCCCGGATAGCCCTGGGTCTTGACGTTCACCGCCCGGAACACGCGGTTGGAGCGCACGCGGATCCAGTCGTCCTCGCTGGCCACGTTCACGCCCATCTCCAGCAGCTTGGCCGAGAGGGATTCCATGTGGGTGGGAATCGCGCCGGTGATGTATACGTCGTCGCCCGCGGCGGCGGCGGCGATCATCAGCGTGCCCGTCTCGATCTGGTCGGGCACCACGGTGTAGTTGGTGCCGTGCAGCTGCCGCCCGCCGCGGATGCGGATC
>CAMBWJ010000230.1 GCA_945871545.1 uncultured Clostridia bacterium
CTGTTTCTCTCCGTTCGGGGCGCTGTGGCGGAAGATTTAAGCACCTTTGACATGGACAACTGGAATGGCGAGTCCGTGATTCTGGAAGATCCGAAGTATTTCATGGGCGTTGAAGACGATGACATTCCCGTGATTTCCTCGGTTGGCAAAACGAACGTGAAAATCCATGGCGTGCAGTCGAAGTACAAGCTGGTCAACTACACCATCCCCGAGCAGCTTCTTCGGGCCGATCCCGATTTTCTCGCGCTGATGGTTGAAGCAGAGAAGTACATCGGCTATCCCTATGTATACGGTGCCAGCAATCCCGATACCGGTTTTGACTGTTCCGGCTTCGTCTGCTGGGTGTTTAATCAATCCGGCGTGTGCGATGTGGGACGGGTGGGCGCCAATGGGCTCTACTCCCTGTGCAGCGATGTCAGCAAGGAGGACGCGCGCCCCGGCGATCTCGTTTTTTTCGAAAAAACGATGGGCGCAGATGTCAAAGGCATCACCCATGTAGGCATCTATGTGGGCAACGATATGATGATTCACGCAGGCGACCCGGTCGGTTTTGCCGATCTCAAAAGCGAAAAATGGTCCAAGCGACTGTATGGCTTTGGCCGCCTGCCACTTTAAGGAGGAACCATGACTGAAAAGAAAAAGAAGCGCTATCCCGCCGACCGCCAGAAGCTCCATGCGCTGCTCGACAGAAGGGAGCAGGAGCTGATTGAGCTTCAGGCAGAGGTGGAAGACCTGCGCGGCCTTGTCAAGCAGGCGGACCGCACGGCCATCCATGCCACGGCGGAGCTGTACAACGTGACCCCGGAGCAGCTCGCGGAAATCATGAAATCCATGTTTGGGGACAGGCTGGTGCCTGAGCTGCCCAAGGATGTGCAGGTTGCGCCTGCCGAGGCAGATGCCCCTGTGACGCTGCCTGACGGGGAGGTGATGGATGATGATGACGATGTGTAAGCGAGTTCTGCCGCTGGGTATGGCGGTATTTCTTCTGCTGGCTGCATGTGCAGCAGCTTTTTCGCCCGTTTGGGCTATCGCGGAGGGTGCGCCTGCGCCCACGGAGGTGCCCATGGAAAGCGTCTCGCCGTACAGAATCATCCTGACTGCGCCGGGCGGCTGGACAAGCGGCAACGGAGCCGTCATGAAGGTGTCCATCACGGACAAGGACAGGCTGGGCTGGCAGAAAATCGAATATCGGATGAACGACGGGAACTGGGTGGACTGCGAAAACCTGTTTGCAGATGGCCGTGCAGAGCTGACGCTCCATGAAAACGGCACCTTCACCCTGCGCGTGACTGATCCGCATGGTCATACGTTTGAGGAAAGCGCGGAGGTGAAGTGCATTGATCTGACAGCGCCGGTGCTGACCGCGTCCATCAACGGCACAACCCTTCAGGTTGATGCCAAAGATGATCTGTCCGGCGTCGCAGGTGTGCAGGTCAACAGTATGCTGTTCACCACGCTGACAAACGGGGTGTTGAACGTGGAGCTGGATGCGAATATGAACCAGTTTGAGAAGCTGGCTGTCCGCGCCTTTGACT
The DNA here is from genome assembly GCA_945871545.1 of uncultured Clostridia bacterium. The sequence continues at coordinate 1,536 of CAMBWJ010000230.1, forward strand.
ATGCGGGCAACTTCTCCGAGCCGTTTACACTGACCAATCCGCACTACGAAAAGCCCGCTGATCCCACGCCTGTGCCGACGGCCACGCCGAAGCCGACGAAGAAGCCGGCTGATGAGGCGACAGCCGCGCAGACTGCTGCACCCACAGCTACGCCGACGCCTGCGTCCAACCGTTACAACGGCCTGGGCAGCTCGCTCATCTATGTGCAGGACGAGCCTGATCCCACGCCGGAGCCGACCGCCGCACCCACGCCGGAGACGATCATCAAGACCGAGTACATCACCATCGGCCCCGGTATGCCCTATCAGGCGGACGGCAACAGCCATACGCTGGATGTGCTGTACTCTGCGGCGACCAACAAGCAGTTCATCACGCTGCAAACGAAGAATGGCAACACCTTCTATCTCGTCATCGACTACGACAAGCCAGTTGACGAAGAGGCGGAGATGTATGAGACGTATTTCCTGAACCTGGTTGATGAGCGCGACCTGCTGGCACTGATGTCCGACGAGGAGAAGGAAGCCGTGCCCACGCCCACACCGGAGATCATCTATGTGACCCCTGAGCCGACTGCTGTGCCCGTCATCACGCCGCAGCCGACGCAGGCACCTGCGCAGCCCACGACCGACAAGACCACGGCGCTGCTCGCGCTTTTTGCCATTGTGGGCATCGGCGTCGTTGGAGCGGTCATTTTCCTGAAAGGCAGGAATCAGCCTGCTACGCGACATGCGGACAGCGAGCTCGATCTTGACGACGATGACGAGGACGAGAGCACCGAACAGAAGTAACACAGCCCCGGAGCACCCGCTCCGGGGTAACGCATACACGGAGGAAAGAATATGGAATTGATTGTTACAGAAAAACCGAGCGTCGCAAGGGCGATTGCGGAGGTTGTGGGAGCCACCGAACGTCAGAACGGCTACCTGCAGGGCAAGGGATTTCTGGTCAGCTGGTGCGTTGGACATCTCGTCGAGCTGGCACTGCCCGAGGTCTACGATGCCCGGTACGCACGATGGCGCTACGCCGATCTGCCGATCATCCCTGAGAAGTGGCAGTACACCGTCACCGCCGAAACCAAAAAGCAATTTGATATCCTCAAGGCGCTGATGAACGATCCCCGCGTGACCGGCATCATCTGCGCAACGGATGCGGGACGCGAGGGCGAGCTGATCTTCCGGCTGGTCTACCAGATGGCACAGTGCCGAAAGTCCGTGCGCCGCCTGTGGATCTCCTCGATGGAGGAAAGCGCCATCCGCGAGGGATTCCGCGCCATGAAGCCCATGTCCGCCTACGACAATCTGTATCAGGCAGCGCTTTGCCGCGCCCAGGCAGATTGGCTCATCGGCATGAACGCCACGCGCCTGTACTCCCTGCTCTACGGCCCGACGCTGCACATCGGGCGCGTGATGTCCCCGACGCTGGCCATGCTCTCGCAGAGAGAAAAGGCCATTGCGGAGTTCAGACCGGAGACCTTCTACAAGGTCGTGCTGGATACCGGGCGCGACGTGAGTGCCGAATCGGAACGCTTTGACGATCTCAACGAAGCGCGCCGGCTGATGGATGCCTGCAATCACAGCAATGCGGTCGTGAAGTCGATGGAGCATACGCAGCGGAAGGAGAACCCGCCTGCACTGTATGACCTGACCAGCCTGCAGCGGGACGCGAACAAGCTCTACGGCTTCACGGCGCAGCAGACGCTCGACTACGCCCAGGGACTGTATGAAAAGAAGCTGCTGACCTATCCGCGAACCGACAGCCGCTACCTGACGCACGACATGGAAGCCGGGCTGCCTGAGCTGGCTTCCAGGGTTTGTGGCGTACTGCCTTTTGCAGATGGCCTTGAACCGGCAATCCGCGTTGAAGCGGTGATCAATGACGCCAAGGTGACGGATCACCATGCGCTGATCCCGACGACCACGATGCCCGGTCAGGAGGCAGCTATCCGGGCGCTGACCACCGGCGAACATGATCTTCTGTTTCTGGTCTGTGCAAGATTGCTCTGCGCGCTGGACAATCCCTGCGTATATGAGGAAACCGTCCTGCATATCGAGTGTGCCGGGCATGACTTCACTGCAAAAGGTAAGCGCATTGTGCAAATGGGGTGGAAGCGCATCTGGTGCGCCTTCCGCGGCAGCATCGGCGCAGGTGCCGATGAAAAGGATGCGGACAATCCCCTGATGGTGCCGGAAGAGATGACCGAAGGCTTCGAGTTTCCCTTCCCCAAGGCGGCAATCCGTGAGGGGCAGACCACGCCTCCGGCGCATCACACCGAGGGGACGATCCTGCACGCGATGGAAAGCGCGGGCGAGGAAAACATGCCGGAGGATGCGGAGCACAAGGGCATCGGCACGCCTGCCACGCGGGCGGCGATTCTGGAAAAGCTCATCGAAACCAAGCTGGTGGAGCGCGTCGGCGAAAAGCGAAAGAAAGTCCTGATTCCGACCGCCAAGGGAAAGGCGCTGACCTCCATCCTGCCCGACAAGCTGAGTTCCGCGCAGCTGACAGCGGAGTGGGAGCAGCGGCTGGGCCGCATCGAGCAGGGACAGGAAAAGGCCGAGGACTTCATGCGCGATATTCGACAGTTTGTGGATGAGCTAGCTCATGACACCAAGCGTGCTAAGAATGCTGAGCAGCTTTTCCCGCCGCTACGGGAGGCGCTCGGCGCCTGTCCCAAGTGCGGTGCGGCGATCAC
>CAMBWJ010000231.1 GCA_945871545.1 uncultured Clostridia bacterium
TCATGGACACATCGCACTGGGGGCACTTCACCACGTAGCCGCACTTGCGGCAGGACACGAAGGTGGAATGGCCCCGGCGGTTGATGAACAGCATCGCCTGTTCGCCCGCATTGAGACAGTCCTCCAGCGCGCTCAGAAGCTTTGCCGAGAAGATGGAATGGTTGCCGCGCTCAAATTCGCCGCGCATGTCCACCAGCTCCACGTCGGGCAGCGGCCGTCCGTTGACGCGCTCCCGCAGCTCCAGGAGCTCCAGCCGGTTCTCCGGGCGAACGCCGGGCATTGCCCGCATGAAGCTGGAAATCGAGGGCGTGGCGCTGCCCAGCACCAGCGCCGCGCCGTTCTTCTCCGCGCGCCGCCAGGCGACCTCCCGCGCGTCGTAGCGGGGTCGGCTCTCGGACTGGTAGGTGTTCTCGTGCTCCTCGTCCACGATGATCGCGCCGATCTCGGTCAGAGGCGCAAAGATCGCGCTGCGCGCGCCCACGACCACCCGGGCCTCGCCGAAGCGGATGCGCCGCCACTCATCGAACTTCTCTCCGGCGGACAGCCCCGAGTGCAGCACCGCCGCCAGGTCGCCGAAGCGGCCGTGGAACCAGGACACCATCTGCGGGGTGAGCGCGATCTCCGGCACCAGCACGATGGCGGTTCGTCCCGCGTCCAGCGCATGCCGGATGGCGCGCATGTAGACCTCGGTCTTGCCGCTTCCGGTCACACCGTTGAGCAGAAAGCGCCCGCCGCCGTTGTCCATGGCCGCCGTGATGGCCTCCACCGCGCGCCTCTGGCCCGCCGTCAGCGTAAACTCCCGTGTATCAACAAAACCCCGCAGCGCCGATGGCGTGCGCCGCTGTTCGCACGTCAGAATCTGCACCGCGCCCTTCTCCCGCAGCGCCTTCAGCGCGCCCGCGTTCAGCGATGCGGTGTCCATGTCGCCGTTTTGCAGCTGCGTCAGCAGCTCGATCTGCCGCTTCGCCCGGGGATTCGCCTGCGCATAGGCCGCGACCTGCTCCCCTCTCCACACAAGGTGGGCAAAGCGCCGCATGCGCGCCTGCACCCGACCGCCGCGCATCTCCGAGGGAATCATCAGCCGCAGCGCGTCCACCAGATTGCACAAATAGCGCTCGTGCATCCAGTCCGCCAGCTCCATCAGTTCCGGCAGCACCACCGGGTAGTCCTGCACCGGCTCCAGCACGTCCCTCACCCGATCCGGTTCCAGATCGCAGCGGTCGCTCAGCGACACCACGAAGCCCTCGATTTTTCTCGGGCCGAAGGGAATGCGCACCTGCTGGCCCGGCACGATGTGCATGCCCTCGGGCACGCGGTAGCTGAACAGCCGATCCAGCGCCCCCGCCGAGAGATCCACGATCACGTTTGCGTACTGCGTCATCTGTCCCTCAGTTCCCGCACGCGGCTGAGAATCGCATCCGCCGCCGCGCGCTTGGACATCTTCTCCAGCGCCCGCACGTCCTCAGCGGTGATCAGCGTGATCACGTTCGTGTCCACGCCGAAGCCCGCGTCGCTGCGGGAGACGTCGTTGGCCACGATCAGATCGGCGTTCTTCTTGATGAGCTTGCCCCGGGCGTTGTCCATCACGTCGTTGGTCTCCGCTGCGAAGGCCACCAGAATCTGCCCCGGCTTCTTGCGACGGCCCAGCTCCGCAGCGATGTCCGTGGTCGCCTCCAATTCAAGGGTCATGTTCTCGCCGGTCTTTTTGATCTTGCGCTCGGCGATATTCTTCAGGCGGAAGTCCGCAGGCGCCGCCGCCTGAACGACCACGTCCGAGCTCTCGCCGCGCTCCAGCACCGCCGCGCAGAGCTGAGCGCTGGACTCGATCTGCACAAGCTCCACGCCCTCCGGCGCGGTCAGCTTTGTCGGGCCGGAGATCAGCGTGACATTTGCGCCCCGGTCCCGGGCGGCCTCGGCCAGCGCATAGCCCATCTTGCCCGTGGATCGGTTGGTGATGTAGCGCACCGGGTCGATGCGCTCCACCGTGGGGCCTGCCGTCACCAGCACATTCAGACCCTCCAGATCCCGCAGGGGATTGAGGATCGCCTCGACGGCCTCCACGATCTGCTCCGGCTCGGACATGCGGCCCACGTCATCGTCGCCGCAGGCTAGATGGCCCGCCTCCGGCCCAACGAAGCGCAGGCCCCGCGACCGAAGCAACGCAAGGTTCGCCTGGGTGGCGGGATTGCGCCACATGGCGCTGTTCATCGCAGGCGCGACCAGCACCGGGCAGCGCACCGCCAGACAGGTGGTGCTCAGCAGATCGTCCGCGATGCCGCAGGCCATCTTCGCCATGCAGTTGGCGGTGGCAGGGGCAATGAGCATAAGATCCGCCCACTTCGCCAGCGCCACATGCCCGATCTCGTACTTGCGGTCGAAGGAATCGGTGTAGGCCGGATTGCCGCTGAGGGTCTCAAAGGAAAGCGGCTGCACGAACTGACAGGCGTGCTCCGTGAGCACCACGCGCACCTGCGCGCCGCGCTTCTTCAGTCGGCTCACCAGATCGCAGGCCTTGTAGGCGGCGATTCCGCCGGTCACGCCCACGACGATCCTCTTGCCCGTCAGCATCATTCTTTACCCCTTTCAACTCAACACAACAAGCGAAAACCGTGCTTCTCTTTTTGAAACATCGGGTTTTCGCGTCAGAATCAAATTTGGAATTCGCGCTCCGCCGCGCAGTGGCTGCGGAGCGTCGCAGGTTTGGACACAGGCCGCGCGCCGGGATCAATCCTCGTCGGTCCCGGCGGCCTCATCGCGGGAATAGGTGATCAGCCCGCGATTGATCTCCTCGATGGCGATGGTCAGCGGGTTGTTGTCCTTGGTGTCGATCAGCGGCAGGCTGCCACCGATCAGCTCGCGCGCACGCTTGGACGCTTCCACGGCCAGCGTGTAGCGGCAATCCACTTTGCTCAGCAGTTCGCCAATGGGCGGTTCGGTCATCATGGATGGTGTTCCTCCTTGTTGGATTTCTACAGCCCGTTCGGGCGGATTCAGTCGGATTCAGTCAAATTCAGTCGGCGCGCAGCTCGGCGCTCAGCTGATCCAGGAAATCGCGGCGGTTCTTGACCTCGCAGCGCTTGGCGCGGATGATGGAGTAGACCTCCTCCACGGCGACGTCAAGCGCGTCGGGCACGACGCTCCAGTCCTGGTGAATGATAACATAGTTGTAGGAGTAGGCGGTGGCGACCTCGCCGGCCACGTTGTTCAGCCGCACGCGGATGGATTCCTCGGTCTCCGTGCCGCGATGGCGCAGGCGGGTCTCCAGATTCTCGCGGCTGGGCGGGCTTACGAAGATTCCCACCGCGTCGGGATCGTGCTGGAGCACCTGCTGGCAGCCCTGCACATCGATCTCCAGGATCAGATCGTTGCCCTCATCCAGCTCCTGGCGGACGACGTCCTTCAGCGTGCCGTAGCGGTTCTGATGGACGTGCGCCCATTCGTAGAATGCGTCTTCCCTGATCAGTTCATCGAAGCGTTCCTCGGTCACAAAGTGGTAGTGCACGCCGTTGATTTCGCCCTCGCGGGGTGCGCGGGTCGTGCAGGACACGGACAAACGCACATCCGGGTGCTTCTTGAGCAGGGTCTTGACGATTTCGGACTTGCCCGCACCCGCGGGGCCCGAAATGACAAACAGCATTCCACGCTTTGCCATATGAAATCATTCCCTCCATTAAAGTCCTTGGTAAACTTACTCGATGTTCTGCAGCTGTTCGCGCAGCTTTTCGATTTCGGCTTTCATGCTGACCACCAGCTGGGTGATCGGCACGTCCTGTGACTTGGATGAAATCGTATTCACCTCTCGATTGAGCTCCTGCACCAGAAAATCGATCCTGCGACCCACCGGCTCGGTCTTCTCCAGGCATTCGCGCAGCTGGGCGATGTGGGCGTGCAGGCGCACCGTCTCCTCGGCGATGGCGCTGCGGTCGGCCATCACGGCGACCTCCGTCAGCAGGCGGGTCTCGTCCACGTTCCTGCCGATCAGCTCCTCAATGGACGCGCGCAGGCGGCGGGTGTACTCCTCCACCGTCTCGGGATAGCGCGCCTCCACCGCGTTGGTCATCTCCTCGATGCGGTCGGTGCGGAAGGCGAGATCCTTCTTCATCTCCGCACCCTCGCGGCGGCGCATCTCCATAAGCTGACTTAGCGCCGCGTCCAGCGTCTCCTTCAGCAGCGCGCGCAGCGCGTCCTGATCCTCCTCCGCCTCGGTGACCACAAGCACGTCC
>CAMBWJ010000232.1 GCA_945871545.1 uncultured Clostridia bacterium
TGCCTCACGGTCTGCATCGACCTGCCTGGCTTCGGCCGCAGCGATTGCAGCCGCGACGTGCCCCAGGACGGGGTGATGCGCGCCAACATGCTCTGGGGCGTGCTGGACGAGATCGACCGGCAGACGGACGCGCCGGACTCCATGTGGCACCTGATCGGCCACGGCAGCGCCTGTGCAACCGTGCTGGAGATGGCGGCGCTCTATCCGGACAGCGTCAAGTCCCAGGTGCACATCTCGCCGCTGCTGACCGCGCCCCAGCCGCCGGAGGGCACGCCGCCCGGGCGCTGGTTCCGCGACACGGTGCTCCAGAAGGACGCGTTCCGCCGCATGATTGAGAAATGCGCCGGCTATCCCATGGACGACTACATCGTGGACCGCATGCGCGCCCCGCTGCTGCGCCCCGGCGCGCGGGAGAGCTTCCTCAACATGCTGCGTGCCTCCCGCACCGCCCCGGAGTGCGCGCTGGGCTTCTGCCCCGCCATGGTGATCCTCGGCGGACGCGACGCGACCCTCACCGACGGGGAGCGCGCGCTGATCGCCGGACATCTCTCCGGCGCGGAGCAGCACGTGCTCAAGTCCGCCGGGCACTTCCCCATGGAGACCCACAGCAAGGCGCTGCGGGACTACCTGCGGGGCTGGATCCGCTACAACGCGCAATGATATAGAATGAATCTGCGGCATCGCCGCCGGTTTCCACATCTTTCCGAGGTGATCCTATGCCGAAACTGGAGCCTTATTCCAGAAAACTTGATTACAGTTACGCCCTGGGCGTATTTCCCGCCCTGATGCTGATGGAGACCCAGCCCCAGCGGGCGCTGCGGCTGCTGCTGCACCCCGACGGCCTGAAGAACGAGGGCGTTGCCAAGCTGCGCGAGATGTGCGCGGCGCGGGGCGTGCGCGAGGAGATGGCCGAGCGCGTGCTGCGGAGGGAGTCCAAAAAGGACAACTGCTTCGCCGCGCTGGTGTTCGAGAAGTTCGATTCCGACCTCGATCCCGCCGCCTGCCACGCAGTGCTCTGCCAGATCTCCGACAGCGGCAACCTGGGCACGGCCATGCGCTCGCTGCTGGGCTTCGGCATCCGGGACGTGGCGCTGATCCGTCCCTGCGTGGACGTGTTCGAGCCCCACGCGCTGCGGGCGTCCATGGGCGCGTTCTACAAGCTGCGGGTACACACCTACGACAGCTTTGCCGACTACCGCGCCGCCCATCCGAACCGGCCGCTGTTCCCCTTCATGCTGGACGGCGCGATTCCCCTGAACGAGGCCGCGCGGGGCGCGAAGAAGCCCTTTACTCTGGTGTTCGGCAACGAGCAGACCGGGCTTCCCCCGGAGTTTGCCCGGCTGGGCCAGAGCGTGATGATTCCCCAGAGCAGCGAGATCGATTCGCTGAATCTGGCGGTGGCTGTCTCGGTGGGCAGCTATGTATTCCTGCACGGAGGCGAATGAAAATGAGTGAAACTACCTATTCTTATGACGAAATCTATGCCCAGGCCCGCGATGCGGCGCAGGAGCTGCTGGACGAAAACCGGGAGCACTTCAATCCGGTGCGCCTGCTGGTGGTGGGCGGCTCCTCCAGCGAGATCGCAGGCGGCAGCATCGGCCACATGAGCACCTACGTCTACGGCGAGGCTGTCGCCAGTGCGATCCTTGATCTTTCCGCCGAGCGCGGCTTCTCCCCCGCCTTCCAGTGCTGCGAACACCTGAACCGTTCACTGGTGATGGAGCGCGACGAGGCCGAGAAGCGAAACTATACCATCGTCTGCGCCGTTCCCCGCCCGAAGGCCGGAGGTTCGCTGGCCACCGCCGCGTGGAAGCGCATGCAGAACCCCGTGCTGGTGGAGTCGGTTCAGGCCGACGCGGGCCTGGACGTGGGCCTTACGATGATCGGCATGCACCTGCGCGCCGTGGCGGTGCCCATCCGCCTTCAACACAATCGCGTGGGCAGCGCCGTCGTGACCGCCGCCCGCACCCGCCCGCGGCTCATTGGCGGCAACCGCGCCGCCTACACCGAGGAGGACTGACCTCCCCCACCGAATCGATTCATGAAAGGAGTGCGGCGCCATGTTTGCGCGGGGCATATCCATCCTGACCGGTTCCGCCGTGGATCCCGGAAACATCCCGGTTCCCCGGCCCAGCGACCTGCTGACCGACCGCTGCAACCAGGCGGCGCTGCGCGCCCTGCAGGCGGAGGCCGAATTCATGCCGCCCTCGGCGCGGGCGCGGGAGCCGGAGCGCTACGCCCGCATCCAGCGCGCGCGCCGCGAACAGCTGGAGGCCTTTCTGTGGGTGGAGCCCAACGACACGGCGCTGGAGCGTATACTCGACCTGGTCGGCATGATCCTGGAGGAGGGCTGCTGGGCGGAGCGCGGCGGCTTCGACGACCCCGCCCACCCGAGCATCGATCTGCAGGCCGCTGAGACCGGCGTGCTGCTGGCCTGGACGCTGCGCCGCCACCGCGCCGCGCTGCGCGAGGCCGCGCCGAACCTGATGAGCGCCATGATCGGCGAGGTGCGCCGCCGCCTGCTGGCTCCAATCCTTGCCCACGACGACTATCCCTTCCTGCAGGGACGGGGGAGCTGTCCCGCGCTGATCCTCTGTGACCTGCTGCTGAGCTGCGTGCTGATGGAGGGCAGTCCCTCCCGGCGGCAGCAGCCGGTGAAGGCGCTGCTGCACCTGCTGGACCGCATCAACGCAACGCCCCCGGACAGCGGCCGTCCCCTTCAGGAGCGCCTTGCCGACGCGTGCGCGCTGGCGGATCTCACCCGCCTGCTGAAGCGCCTGACTAGGGGTGAGCTGGATCTGACCCGCGAGGCTCCTGCGGACAACCGCCTGGACGACGTGCTGATTCCCTGGATCGCCAATGAATACTTCGTCGATCCCGCCGGATCGGGCATCCAGACCCGGCTCTCCGGCATGGACTTCTTCCGCCTGGGCTACTTCCGCCGGGATCGGGTGCTGTGCGCGCTGGGTGCGCAGCTGCTGCGGCAGAGCGACAATCCTGCCTTCAGCGTCACCGGGCGCGTGCTCTCCATGGAGTACGTGCGCGCCGCCCAGGACGAGCTCTCCACGCCGCCGAGGCTCAAGCGCGCCGCCAGCGAGGACGGCCTCGTCATGGTCTCCCGCATGGACGGCGTGTTCGCCGCGCTGACGGGCACCGGACGGCGCGGAAACGCGGGCGACGTGACCCTGTTCCTCAACAATCTGCCCATACTGGCCGACGTGGGCGGCGAGGTGCACAGCCTGCCCGAAATCGACGGCGTGGAGCCGCTGAAGCGCCCCCGCGCGCCGCTTGCCTGCGACGCGGACTTCGGCGACGGGCGGGACCTGATGAGCGTGGATCTCACCGACGCCTACCCGGAGGAATGCGGCCTGTCCGCCTGCCAGCGCACGCTGATGCTGATGCGCGGCGAGGGCAGCGTGCATCTGGTGGACGCCTTCGAATTCCTGCGGCCGGCGCGCGAGGTCTGCTTCCGCTTTCTGTGCGTGCAGCGGCCCATCCCCCTGCACGACAGCGTGCGCCTCGGCCCGATGACCCTCAGCTGGGACGTCGAACTCGCCCCCGAGGTGGAGGAGCTGCCGGGCGCCGCCGGGCGCTTCCTGCTCAACTTGCGGCTTGCAAACCCGCCGCGCAGGCTGATCTGCGGCTTCCGCTTCGAGCCGAACTGAAAGGCCGCATCCAAGGGACATTCATGGAACAGTTCCCGCAGTCGCCTGCTCTGCCGTATCTGTTCTGTCCCGGGATAGGATGACATGGAAGGAAACAGACATACAAATCGGAATTATTGAAGGGGAAGATGTCATGAATCGCAAGAAAGAGGCTTGCCATTGCAAAAATGTCACATACGGCATGATCGAGGATGCCGTCCGGAACGGAGCGTGCACTTTGCAGCAGGTCATGGATGTGACCAGTGCGGGCAAGAGCTGTGGAAAATGCAAAGAATTTCTCGAGTATCTTGTCAGAGACATTCTGGAAGAACTGCGAAATGAATAGACCGTCCCTATTTCCCGGAATGAAGGATCCGGACGACGGGGACGGCAGATCCCAATGGATCGGATCGGTCCAGGGGCGCACCTCCATGCGGGGCAGGCCCGCAGTTGCGCTGCGGAGCAAGGGCATCCCATCCCCTGCACTGCGGCGATCCTTCCAAAGCAAACGGCGTGACTTTTGCGGTCGCGCCGTTTCTTTATAAACCGTTTTCAGCAGCCGATGTGGTT
>CAMBWJ010000233.1 GCA_945871545.1 uncultured Clostridia bacterium
CCGCCGGCAAGGAGGCCAGCGGCACCGGCAACATGAAGTTCATGATGAACGGCGCGCTGACCATCGGCACCATGGACGGCGCGAACTGCGAAATCTTTGACGCGGTCGGCGCGGACAACATCTACATCTTCGGCCTGACCGCCGACGAGGTGGAGCGCGGCTACGCCAGCTACCGCTCCTTCGAGATCTACGAGACCAACGCCGCCATCCGCAAGGTCATGAACCAGCTGATCGACGGCACGCTCTGCCCGGAGCATCCCCACATGTTCCAGGAGATCTACCATGGCCTGCTCTTCGGCGACAACGGCGGCATGCCCGATCCCTACTTCGTGCTGAAGGATCTGCCGATGTACATGGCCGCTCAGATGCAGATCTCCCACGACTACACCGACAAGGATCTGTGGCTGAAGAAGGCCGTGATGAACACTGCCTGCTCCGGCGTGTTCGCTGCCGACCGCACCATCAACGAGTACAACGACAAGATCTGGCATCTGAAGCCGCTGAATCTGTAAGCTTATGACGTTTTATCACGATTCCCGATCCGAACAGTACCGCAGCCCCATGGGAGCCGCACCCTGCGCAAGCAAGGTGCGGCTTCGGGTGCGCGCCGATCAGGTTGCGTCCGTCACGCTGCGCATCTGGTGGAACAATGCGGAGTACCGCTGGTTCATGCGCCGGGTGGAGGGCGGATTCTACGAATACGAAATGTCCATCCCGGAGCAGCCCGGCCTGCTCTGGTACTACTTTATCGCCACGGATAAGGAAGGCAACACCTGGTATCTGGGCAACGCCAACGATGGCATGGGCGGAGAGGGCGTCGTGACCCGCAGTGAGCCTCCCGCATTCCAGGTGACGGTCTACGACCCCGCCTACCGCACCCCGGAGTGGATGCGCGACGGCCTGATGATGCAGATCATGGTGGACCGCTTCCACAACGCGGGCGGCACCGACATGAAAAATCTGCCCCGCGGCTCCTACTACCACGCCCACTGGGACGACGACCCGGCGCTGGTCATCAACGACAAGCGCGGCAGCAACTCCGCCAACGACTTCTTCGGCGGCAACCTGAAGGGCGTCGAGGAGAAGCTGGACTACATCCGCAGCATGGGAGTGACGGTGCTGTACTTCAACCCCATCTTTGAGGCCAACAGCAACCACAAGTACAACACCGGCGACTACATGAAGATCGACCCCTCCTTCGGCACGGAGCAGGACTTCAAGGAGCTCTGCGCCGCAGCGAAGAAGAAGGGAATCCGCATCATCCTGGACGGCGTGTTCTCCCACACCGGCTCGGACAGCGTGTACTTCGACCGCTACGGCAACTACGGCGGCAAGGGCGCGTACTGCGATCCCCAGAGCCCCTACCGCAGCTGGTACAACTTCAACGACTGGCCGGACAACTATGAGTCCTGGTGGGGCTTCAACACCCTGCCCAACGTCAACGAGGAGGATCCCACCTACAAGAAGTTCATCATCACCGGGCGCAACAGCGTGCTGGCTCACTGGATGCGCGCGGGCGCAAGCGGCTGGCGGCTGGACGTGGCCGACGAGCTTCCCATGGACTTTTTGCGTGCGCTGCGCAAGCGGGAGAAAGGCATCGACCCGGATTCCGCGGTGATCGGCGAGGTCTGGGAGGATCCCACCAAGAAGACCGCCTATGGCGAGCTGCGCTGCTACTGCACCGGCGATACGCTGGACGCGGTGATGAACTATCCCCTGCGCGAGGCCGTGCTGAGCTTCATGCTCTGCCGCATCAACGCCCGCGATTTCGTGCGCCAGGTGGAGAGCATGCGGGAGAACCAGCCCAAGCAGTTCTTCTATTCCCAGATGAACCTGCTGGGCAGCCACGACCGTCCCCGGGCGCTTGCTGTGCTGGCGGACGTGGGCAACATGGAGCCGGAGCGCAAGTACCGCTATCCCATCGAGCTGGAGAAGCGGGACTACGACCACGGCAAGCGCCGCCTGATTGCCGCGTGGAATCTGATCTGCGCGCTGCCGGGCATGCCCTGCATCTACTACGGCGACGAGGCCGGCCTCTACGCCATGAGCGACCCCTACTGCCGGGGCACCTACCCCTGGGGCCGGGAGGATCAGGAGCTGCTGGAGGCCTTCCGGGCGTGCGACAGGCGCCGCATGAAATCCCACGCGCTGCGCACGGGCGACATGCGCCTGACCGCCGTCGGCGAGGACGTGGTGCTGGTGGAGCGCAGCATTCGCGGCGGCAAGGACGTGTTCGGCAAGGCGGCCGCCAATGAGCTTCGCGCCGTCGCCGTCAACCGCAGCGGGGAGTCCCGCTGGATCGAGTACGGCGGCAAGATCATCGAAGTCTCCGGCGAAAGCGCGCTGATTCTCAAGTAAAATCCAAAAAATCGGAACTTCTGCACGTAAAATGTGTGGAAGTTCCTGCATTTTTGGCCGAATGCATTGACGGCATGGAAATGGCATGTTATGATAAAATGTATGATTATTGCAGCGATGGGGATGCATCTGATCCAAAGCGCTGCATGTAGGAAAGGCTTGTGATTTCATGCAGAACCGTGAAAAGTTTTCCTCCAGACTGGGCTTCATACTGATCTCCGCAGGCTGTGCCATCGGCCTGGGCAATGTCTACCGCTTCCCGATCATCACCGGGGCCTACGGCGGCGCGTTTTTCGTGCTGATCTACCTGCTGTTCCTTGCGATCCTCGGCCTGCCGGTGATGCTCTGCGAGCTCTCGGTGGGGCGCGGCAGCCAGCGCAGCATCGCCACCTCCTTTGAGGTGCTGGAGAAGAAGGGTCAGAAGTGGCACCTGATGAAGTACCTGGGCATCGCGGGCAACTACCTGCTGATGATGTTCTACACCTGCATCTCCGCCTGGATGGTGATCTACTTCGCGAAGTACCTGGGCGGCTCCATGATGCAGCATCAGGGCGTGGAGGCCCTGGGCAATGTGTTCGGCTCGATGGTGAGCAATGCGTCTCTTGTGCTGCCGGTCACCTTCGGCGTGATCCTGCTGTGCTTCGGCATCTGCTCGCTGGGACTGCAGAAGGGCGTGGAGAAGATCACCAAGGTGATGATGCTCCTGCTGCTGGCGCTGATCCTGTGCCTGGGCGTTTACTCCTGCACCCTCAGCGGCGCGGGCGCGGGCCTGAAGTTCTACCTGGTGCCCTCTCTGGAGAACCTGCGCCAGAGCGGCGTCTGGACGGTGATCTCCGCCGCCATGGGTCAGGCCTTCTTCACCCTGAGCATCGGCATCGGCTCCATCGCCATCTTCGGCAGCTACATCGACAAGAACCGCAGCCTCACCGGCGAGGCCGTGACCATCGTCTCTCTGGACACCTTCGTGGCGCTGGCGGCGGGCCTGATCCTGTTCCCGGCCTACTTCACTTTCAACGCCGGCGCGCAGGGCATCCCTGCGGATCAGGCGGGCGCGGGCTTTTTGTTCACCACCCTGTCCGCCATCTTCAATTCCATGGGAGCCGGACGCATCGTGGGCGCGCTGTTCTTCCTGTTCATGACCTTCGCGGCGCTGTCCACCATCATCGCCGTGTTTGAAAACATCATGTCCTTCTGGCTGGAGCAGACGAAGCTCAGCCGCCGGAAGATCGCCCTCATCAACATCGCCCTGCTGGCAGTGCTGTCGCTTCCGGCCATCTTCAGCGAGAACCTGTGGAACGGCGTGCGCATCTTCGGCAAGACCTTCATGGATCTGGAGGACTACATCGTCTCCAACCTGCTTCTGCCCTTCGGCAGCCTGATCTACGTTCTGTTCTGCACCTCCCGCTACGGCTGGGGCTGGAAGAACTTCGAGGGCGAGGTCAACTCCGGTCGCGGCGTGAAGCTGCCCCGCTGGCTGCGCCCCTACATGACCTGGGTGCTGCCGGTCATCATTGCGATCATCATTGCAATTTCGATTTTCTGACGGACGGGGAAGCGGATTTTCCGGAATGCCTCGCCATCGGCGGGGTGAATTAGGGAAGTCATTCTCCAGAACCAGACGTAAGAAATCAAGTCCATACTTGCCGGACTTGATTTCGTGTCTACGGATACAGAATCATACGGAAAGAAACACAGCACCTCTGCCCCTTGAATCTATGGGGGCAGAGGTGCGTTCGATTCAAACTGCGAAGCAAGGTGGGATGCAACGCCCTGCGTTGCCAGCGGCGGCTCGCCGTCAGGGCATCAGCAGACGCGCGCGGTACATGGTGTC
>CAMBWJ010000234.1 GCA_945871545.1 uncultured Clostridia bacterium
AATGAGGACGATGGAGGGAGAGATGGACATGGAAAAGAATGCAGGACAGGTCAGACAGATTGCGATCAGCAGCATTCGTGTGGCGGAGCGCATCCGCAAGGAGAACGGAAGCTTGGACGAGCTGGCACAGGACATTCAGAAGCACGGGTTGCTCAACCCAATCACAGTCATGGAGCAGGCGGACGGCGGCTATGTGCTGATCGCCGGTCTGCGCCGGATGAAGGCCGTGGAACAGCTGAACGCTGTGGAAATTCGTGCGACCGTGATGAGCCCGATGGAAGCGGACGAGATGCTCATGCTGGAGATTGCGGAGAACGAGCAGCGCAAGGAGTTCACGGTGTCGGAGAAGCTGGCGTTTGCGGAAAAGCTGCGGGCTGTTGAGCAGGAGAAAGCCCGCGTTCGTATGTCTGTTCATGCCCGTGACGGTCACAGTGACGGGCAGGGTATGGCCAATTGGCCACAGGCTGAAGAAGCAGGCGCGACGAGGGACATCGTGGCACGCAAGTCTGGATTCACCAGCACGACACAGATGCGCCGCGCGAAGGAAGTGGCGGAGAAGCGCCCCGATCTGATGGACAAGGTGGACAAGGGGGAACAGAGCATTTCGGGAGCCTATCGAAACATGCAGCAGGAAGAAAAGCCGAAGGCGGCTGACACCCACAGATTCATCGAGGAAGAACCCGTGGACATCCCGGACTATGAGGTGTACAAGCCCGCCCAGCAAGAAGCTCCCGGCACGGTGAAGGGGGCGGATCACGAACACTTGCTGGAGAACCCCATCTATCGCCGACTGTATGAGAGCTACAACGAGGCAGTGCAGCAGATCAATCTGGTGCGCGGAGACATGCGCACCCGCTGCGAGGGCTATGAGCGGCGCATTCGGGGCTACCGTGAGAATATCCAGACGCTCCAGAGGGAGGTCGAACGTCTGAAGGAGGCGCTGCATGCTGGAGCGTGATGTGGTTGCCGCGATCAAAAGGTATCTTGCGTCGCTGGGCAGCGATGTTTTCTTTTGGAAGGAGCACGGCGGGCCCTATGGGACGAGCGGCGTGCCGGACATCATCTGCTGCTACAAGGGTCGATTCATCGGAATGGAGTGCAAGCTGCCCGGCGGTCGGCTGACCGAGCTGCAGAAGCGGGCGATCCACAGGATCAATCAGGCGGGCGGCATTGCCTGCCGGGTGGAGAGCGTGGAGGATGTGAGGCGCGTCATCGCGCAGGCCGACGCGGAAAGGGGTGAGAAGCGTGGTTGATAAAACGACGCAGATGAAGCAGGGACACAGCCGCCGGACGAGAATGCCACTGGTATTCATCTGCTCACCCTATCGGGGCGACACCGAAACCAACGAACAGAATGCCAGAATGTATTGCAGCCTTGCAGCTTCGCAGGGCTGCATTCCTTTTGCGCCGCACCTGCTGTTCACGCAGTTTCTGGATGATGTGCAGTTGGAGGAACGGCGCCTTGGGCTGCACATGGGCATGGAGATGCTGCGGCTGTGTGACGCGCTCTGGGCATTCGGTGAACCGACCCAGGGCATGCAGGCAGAGATGAATCTTGCGAAGCGGATGGGAATTCCCGTCCGCCGACATGATGTGAAGGGACAGGTGATTGCAGATGGATGAGCGGTGCTTTGCCATGCACTGGGGTGAGTGCAGCGCCCTGAAGGTACACTGTCCGGGTCGTCAGGCCTGCGCATTCTACAAGCCGCGCTGGATGCTGGAAAAGGAACAGCGCAGGATTGACAATCGGCTGAGTCATCTGCCGATGGAGCGGCAGGCACAGATCTCGGAGAGGTATTACGACGGTGAGATGCCGTGGCGGGAGCACGCACTTGTATGAGAAGCATGGGAGGTGGAATTATGACTGCAACGGAATATCTCGGCCAGGCGTATCGCCTCGACCAGCGGATCAACAGCAAACTCCAGCAGGTGGAGAGCCTGCGTTCCCTGACCCGAAAGGTCACTGCGTCTTACGATGGAGAGACCGTCTTTCACACACGCAATGTGACCTCGCTGGAGGACACCATCTTCCGCCTGATGGAAGCGGAGGAGGAACTCAACCGGCAGATCGATGAGCTCGTCGTCCTGAAGATGGACATCTCCCGCATGATCAACAGGGTGCGCAATGAGAGCCTCCGCCTGATCCTTGAAAAGCGGTATCTGTGTTTCCTGCATTGGGATCAGATCGCAGCGGAGATGCATTACAGCCGTCGCTGGGTGCTGAAACGGCACGCCCGTGCTGTGGAGGTCGTCGATAAGCTGATGGCTGAAAGCGAGGGGCAGGCGTGAGACCCACGAAGCCCGGGAGAAACACAACACCGGCAGACCAAACAGAAATAATTCAAAAGTGTGCACACGAGTTCACATGAGTTCACATCAGTTCACTTGCGTGCACGAAATAACTGTGATACACTTACAATATCGAAACAGACGCACGAAGCCTTTGCGGGGGAAACCTGCAAGGGCTTTTTTCGTGGGAGGAACGCATGACGCGGGAAGAACTGGAGCGGAAGATCGCCGCAGCGAAGGAAGAGATGCAGCATTGCGGTCCGATCCATCGCCGGGATCTGTGCAAGCATATCCGCCGTATGGAGAAACAGCTGCGCATCTATGATTCTTATCATTCGCACGCACAGAATAAGCATAGAAGTGCTTGACTTTCATCGATTTCTGAGCGTAAATGTCACTACCCTGAACCGAAGGAGGTCAAGCCATGATGACGATTGCAACCCAGTGCGAGGATCGCAGGGAGATGGTGCGGAAGCTCTCCGAATTTCTGAGCCAGCCTGCGATTTACCTGCGCGCCCCGACCTACGCATTCCGGATCGGAGGAATCACCGTAAACCGGGATGCATCCGTGAGTGGTGCGCCCGATCATCTGACGCCCGTAGCCCGCTTCCTGCTGGACAACGGCTACATCAGCGAGCTGCCCGCCGGACTGGATGAAGCCCGTGCCGATTCAGAAGATGTGGCTGATGATGAACCGGGAACCGCCCCTGCAGACGAACAGCCCGCAGATTCTGAAGCTCCGGCCAACCCCGAAGCAGATGAAGTCCCCGTCATCCAGTCGGAAGACATCACCGGGCAAGTTGACCGCATCAGCGTCAGCCTTCCACTGACCTCCTGCACAGCGCAGGGGCTGGTCAACATCCTGCGTATGCTCTACGCCAGACAGAATCTGATCGCCGCCATGACCCAATGCGATTTCATCCGCATGGACGAGGAGGTCATCGACCTGCTAAATGATTCCAGGCCGGACAGCATCGCGCAGATTTCGGAGCTTCTGCGGCGCGAAGCCGAGGCCGGCATGGTCGCGGGCGTTGCGGTGGAGGAGGACAAGCTGAAGCTGGACACCTGCTATAAGCGGGAGAACCCCGCCGGGTGGAACGACTTTGCGAAGCTGCTGACCACCATGGCCGCCAGAGCAATGAAGGTACACCGCGTCAGCAGCAAGCGTGTGGAGCCTCTGGACAGCGAGATGAAATATTTCTGCCGGAGCTGGCTGATGCAGCTGGGTATGGGCGGTGCGGATTTCAAAGCAACACGCGCTGCGCTGCTGAACCATCTGCAGGGCTATGCGGCCTTCCGCACCGCCGACAGGATGGCGGCGCACCGATCCCGGTATGCCGGGCTAAGGAAGGCCAGGAAGGAAAGCGAGGAGAACAGCCATGAAGAAAATTGAGCAGCGGCTTGCGGATTTGAAAGCTGCACAGGAAGCTGGGAAATACACCCTCTGCCCGCGCTGCGGGATGAATACCATGAAGCCGAATCTCTACACCAACGCGCTGAGCCGCTCGGCGGACATCATGGTCTGTCCGACATGCGGCATGGACGAAGCCAAGCTCGCATTTATGAACGCGCCGATGTCGCTGTACCAGTGGGCTGGGCTCCAGCCCCGCAGACCTGACTCGGATTTCAAAGCGCTGCCTGCCGCCATGGTGTGGGAGCGCGTAAAGGAGGAGCAGATGCCGATGCTGCGGGAGCTGTTCCGCCGGCTTCAAAACGGCGAGGATGCTGCGGAGCTTCGATTGGATGCATTGGAGAGCTGTCCCGGACTGACCCAGCTGTGGATGGAGCCCTTTCAGGCGAAGTACGACGCGGCGGACGGCGCAGTACTGATCCGATTCAGGCGCGACGCGAATGGCGACCTTCAGGTAGCCGCAAACATCA
>CAMBWJ010000235.1 GCA_945871545.1 uncultured Clostridia bacterium
CGGGCGAGTTCGATGCGGGCGTGGGGCATGTCCTTGAAGAAGATCATCTCCGGCAGCAGGGCGTTGACCTTGTCCAGCAGGAACTGGCCGGTCTTGGACACGCCGCCGCCCAGCGCGATGATCTCCGGATCGTACATGTTAATGAGGTTGACGATGCCCACGGTGAGGTGGTAGCAGTAGTTGTCGAAGAGGGCTGTGCAGTCGGGATCGCCTGCCTTGGCCAGATCGATCACGGTGCGGGCCTCGATTTTGGAAAGGTCGCCGCCCAACTCGCGGGCCAGCGGGCAATCCGGGTGGGCCTCGCAGAAGCGGCGGCCCTCGCGGATGATCGCGGTGGCGCTGGCGTAGCGCTCCCAGCAACCCCGGTTGCCGCAGGTGCACATCTCGCCCCCGGCCACGGTGATCATGTGGCCGATCTCGGTGGCCACGCCGTGCTCACCCATGAATACCTTGCCGTCCAGAATCACGCCGCCGCCCACGCCGGTGCCCAGCGTGACGAACACGCTGCTGCGCGTGCCCGCGCTCACACCGGCCACGGATTCGGCCAGACCTGCGACGGTCGCGTCGTTGTTGACGAACACGGGCTTGTCGATCTCCTGCTGCATAAGCTTCACCAGCGGCACGTTGTGCCAGGCCAGGTTGGTGCAGAAGGGTACGATGCCCGTGGCCTGATCCATGATGCCGGGGATGCCGATGCCGATGGAGGAGACCTCCGAGAGATCGTGGCCGCTCTCCGCGACCACGCGCAGGGAGAGCTGCGCCATGTCGTGAATCACGGCCTCGTGGCCGCGCTCCACCAGGGTGGGGCAGCTGAGCTTGTAGAGAATGCTGCCCTTTTCATCGACGAGACCGGCCTTGATGCCGGTGCCGCCGAGGTCGATACCGATGTTCAGCATAGATATGCCTCCGTTTTATTCATTTTCCTCGTTGAAGTCGTCATCCTCGGCCATGTCCCGCTGCGCGATCTCCGCGCTGCGCTTGGCCAGCTCGATGGCGGCGTTGTAGCCCATTTGCTTCTGGCGGAGGTTGCGGGCGGCAACCTCCAGCACCACGGCCAGGTTGCGGCCCGGGTGGATCGGCAGCAGCAGCGAGGGGATCTTCACGCCGAGAATCTCGGTGTAGTTTTCCGTGAGCCCCAGGCGGTCATACTCCTTGCCGTCCTGCCACATCTCCAGGTGCACCTGCATGTCGATGGTCTTTCTGCGCTGCACCGCGCCCGCGCCGTAGATGTTGGCTACGTTGATGATGCCCACGCCGCGAATCTCCATGAAGTGGCGCACGCGCTCCGGGGATTCGCCCTCCAGGCGGTTGTCGTTGATGCGGCGGATCTTCACCACGTCGTCGGCCACCAGCTGGTGACCGCGCTTGACCAGCTCCAGCGCGGCCTCGCTCTTGCCCACGCCGCTGTTGCCGGTGATGAGCATGCCCGTGCCGAACACGTTCACCAGCACGCCGTGGCGGGTCTCGTGGGGAGCCAGCACGTTGTTCAGATACCGGATCATCTCCAGCTCGAACTTCGTGGTCTCCTTGGGCGTGGAGTAGATCGGAATCTTCTGCGCCGCCGCGAGGATCAGCATCTCGTCGAAGCAGGGAATGCCGCGGCAGATGATGATGCAGGGCAGCTTGTAGTTGAACAGCTTGGTCAGGCGCGCGCGCCGGGTGCTCTCGTCCAGGCTGGAGAGGTAGGTCATCTCCACCAGACCCAGCAGCTGCGGGCGCTCAAAACCAAAGAAGTCCCAGTAGTCCGCCAGCTGCAAACCGGGACGGTTGGTGTTGCTCACTTCGATGGGCAGGTACTTCTGCTTGGTGTCATACACGCGGGTCAGGCCCAGCGCCTCGACAAAGTCCTTTTCGCGGATCATGTCCTCAGCCTCCCATTCTTCCTTCGTTCAGATAGAGGTTGACGATGCTCGCCAGGCCGCACTGCGTATTCGCGGGCGCGATGCGCTGCGCCTGCCTGCGCACCACGTCCGGCGCGTTCTCCATGGCGTAGCCCGTTCCAGCGTAGTCCAGCATGGGCAGGTCGTTCTGCTCGTCGCCGAAGGCCAGAATCTCCTCCGGCGCGACGCCGGTGATCTCGCTCAGAGCGCGCAGGCCGTCCGCCTTGTCCACGCCCTTGGCGACGATCTCCAGGAAGGTGGCGCTGGACTTGACGAAGCTCACCGTGGGGAAGGTCTCGGAAAGCTCCCGGGCGAGCGCGTCGGTCTCCTCCGGCGTGCCGATGCACAGCAGCTTGTACACGTCCGTCTTGAGCCACTGGGAGAGCTTCATGCCCACAGCCGTGCCCACCACGCTGATCTTGTTCTGATAGACCACTGTGTGCTCTGTTGCTTCCTCAAAGTAGTAACCCAGGCCGGGAAACGCCTGCAGATAGCAGCCCCGCGCCTCGATGGTGCGCAGCACCTCCACGGCGGTGTCGCGGGGGATGCACCGCCCGCGCAGGATGCTGCCGGATGCGGGGTCGTAGACCATCGCGCCGTTGAACAGCACCATGGGCGCGTTCACGCCGATGGCGTTGGCGATGGGCATGGTGGCCTCCGCCATGCGTCCGCTGGCGAGCACCACCTTCACGCCCGCCTCCATGGCCCGCTGAAGCGCGCGCACATTTTCCTCCGGCAGAACGCTCTTCGCGCCGAGCAGCGTGCCGTCCAGATCCGTGGCGATCATTCGTATCATAGCTTTCTTCCTCTCCGGGCGGCGATCTGCCTCGCACACCCATCCAAGTCTATTGTAAACGATTTTGTCATTCCATGCAAGAAAAAATGGGCCGGATTGCGTGTTTTTCCGGCGCTGGATGCAGATACTAGCCGAAACGGAAGGGGGCGGAGCCTTGCGACGGAGCATTCCGAAGATCAATTGGCGCTGGGCGCTGTTTCCCATCGGCTACTACGGCGCGAATGCCGTCTATCAGGGTTACATCAGCCTGTATTACACCTCTCTGGGCTTCCGCAGCGACCGACTGGGCTGCATCAGCGCGGCCACGGCGCTGGCGGCCATCGCGGCCCAGCCGCTGTGGGGCACGCTGGGCGACCGGACGAAGAAGCGCACGCGGCTGCTGAGCCTTTTGAGCGTCGCGGCGGCGCTGGCGCTGCTTCCGGCGCTGTTGGGAAAGGGCTTCGCGCTGCAGATTGTCGTCGCGGCGCTGTTCTACGCCTTCTTCTGCGCGCTGCTGCCGCTGGGCGACGCGATTCTGCTGGAGGGTCTGGGGGATGACGGCGGCTTCGGCCCTTACCGACTGGCGGGCGGACTGAGCTTCGCGGCGGCGGGAGCGATCTACGGCGCGTTGGCGCTCCCCGCGGGCGGCGCGGTGTGGTGCACGTCGATCCTGCTGGTCGCGGCGGCGCTGGCGGCGCATCTTTTGCCGGATTCCCCCGGACGGCAGCGCGCCCGCGTGCCCTTTGCGCGGCTGCTTCAGAATAAGGAGCTGCTGGTATTGATCCTGTTCCTGCTGCCGGTGCAGAGCACCATGGGCTACTTCTACACCTTCTACGCGCCCCACTTCAAGGCGCTGCCTGGCGGCACGGATGCGCTGTTGGGCCTGAGCTACCTGATCTCCGCCGCCAGCGAAATTCCCTACCTGCTGCTCTGCGACCGCATCTACCGCCGCTTCGGCGCGGCGAAGCCCATGTGCGTGGCGGCGGGGGTGATGGCGCTGCGTTGGCTGCTGCTGGGGAGCGCACAGAGCGCAGTCGCAGCGCTGCTGACCCAGCTGCTCCACGGCGGCGGCTTCATCGTGCTCAGCGTGTCCATGGCGAAGTACGTGGCCGATAAGGTCGCGCCGGAGCTGCGCACCAGCGGTCAGATGCTGCTGAACATGGTCTCCTTCGGCGCGGCGCGGGTGATTGGCAACCTGGGCGGCGGACTGCTGGCGGAGCACATCGGCCGGGGCGCAGCCTTCCTGACGGGCGCGGGGGTGTGCGCCGCTGCGCTGGTCGCGTTCACGCTGTGGCGGCTCCACGGACGCGCCTCCGCCACATGAGATGCGGATATTGTCGAATTATTGTTCCAGCTGTGGAGGTGGTTTTGTGATATAATGTGATGATTAGGCAAGTCGAAGACTTAGCCGGGTCGCTCACGCATGTGCGGGAGCGACAATCGTCATAAAATCGGGGAGGCAGGCTTATGCGCTGGGACATTGGCATCGATCTGGGCACGGAATACGT
>CAMBWJ010000236.1 GCA_945871545.1 uncultured Clostridia bacterium
GCTTTGAAACAACTCCATCTTTGTTATGCGGCGGGGTGAAGGCACCCCGCCCTACGGCTTTCCAGCGGCTGTTGCATCGCATCTTCGCCGCTTTGAAACAACTCCATCTTTGTTATGCGGCGGGGTGAAGGCACCCCGCCCTACGGCTTTCCAGCGGCTGTTGCATCGCATCTTCGCCGCTTTGAAACAACTCCATCTTTGTTATGCGGCGGGGTGAAGGCACCCCGCCCTACTTTATTGTCGCTTTGAGGCAAGCCCTTTTCCATGTCTTACAGGAACTGGACAAACACCTGCATCAGCACCACCGTCATCAGCCCCGCCACGGCGATGGACAGGCTGCTCATCGCGCCCTCGGTCTCACCCAGCTCCATGGCGCGGGTGGTGCCGATGGCGTGGGACGCGCTGCCGATGGCCACGCCCTTCGCCACGCGCTCCTCCACGCGGATCAGCTTCAGGAAGCCTTCGGCGACGATGTTGCCCAGCACACCGGTGATGCAGATGGCCACCGCCGTGATGGACGGATAGCCGCCCATCTCCTCCACCAGCCCCATGCCGATGGCGGTGGTGACGGACTTGGGCAGCAGCGTGAGGTACTCGGCGTGACTGAGGCCGAACAGCAGCGCCATGAGCAGGATGCTGCACATACAGGCAAGCATGCCCGACAGGATGCCCGCGAAGATCGCCCGCCAGTTGGATTTCAGCAGCGACAGCTTCTCGTACAGCGGAATCGCCAGGCAGACCGTCGCCGGGGTCAGCAGCCAGCTCAGATACTTCGCCCCGGCGGCGTAGGTCTCGTAGTCCACGCCCAGCAGGCACAGCGCCAGGATGGTGAGCACGATGGAAATCAGCAGCGGATTGAGGATCGCCAGCTTGAAGCGCCTGCGCAGGCGGTCGCCCACGTAGTAGGCCAGCAGGCTGATGAGCACGCCGAAGAAGGCCGAAGCAGTCAGAAGCTCGTTCATTTGTCCGCCTCCTTTGTCCGCCTCTCGCGGCGGATCACCGCCTGCGTCACCCAGCCGGACGCGGCCATCACCACGAAGGTGGAAACCACCGATATGACCGCCACCGGAACCACGATGGGCCGCAGCACGTCCCAGCTCGCCATCAGGCCCACGCCCGCCGGAATGAACATCACCGGCATGATCTCAATCAGGAAGTGCCCGGTGCCGCGCACGGACTCCAGCGGCACGATCCCCGTGCACAGGCCGATGAGCATCAGAATCAGGCCGTAGATGCCCGCCGGAATCGGCAGCGGTATCCATTGGTTCAGCAGCTCTCCCAGGAAGGAGATCCCCAGGATGATGGTGAGACGATACACATGCTTCATTGCTTTCCCCGCCTTGTAAGCCAGTTTTCCGAGCCATTATAGTACAAGCCGCAGTCCCGCGCAAGATGCGCAGGGATAAGTTTTCCCGCAGGAAAAGAGGGAGCGCGATGTGCAACCGCGCTCCCTCGATTTAAATCTGTATGGATCAGCCGACCTGAACCGTCACCGGCACGCGGGTGGAGGATACGACCGCACCCTCCGCGTCGCACACGCTCATGACGGCTACGGCCTCGTAGCTGCCGGCCTCCAGCGCGCGGTTGAGCGCCATGCCATCCAGGCTCTCGCCGGGCTGGATCAGGCCGGAGCGGAAGAGCTCCTCGCCATCCAGCAGGATGCTCAGCACCACGGCGTTGCCGCTGATTGAGTCGTTGGTGTAGCCCCACTCCACGCTCACGCCGTCGTCGGCAACCTTCAGCACGTTGCTGAGGGTGGACGCGGTGTAGGCCTCGCCCTCCACCAGCTCGCGGTTGAGGCGATAGGCCTCCAGCTCGGCGATGCGGGCGGCCAGCTCGGCATTGGCGGCCTCCAGCTGCGCGGTGAGCTCGGCAACCTTCTCCTCCTCCGCGGAGATGCGGGAGGTGAGTTCCTCGATCTGGGACGCTGCCAGCGCGATGTCGCTCTCGCTCTGGGCGGTGAGCTCCTGAAGCTGCGCTTCGAGATCCGCGATGGTGGTCTCGCCGGCGGCGATGGCTGCGGTCAGCTCCTCCACGCGCGCCTGCGCCTGCGTAAGCTCGGCCTCCAGGGTCTCGATGCTGTCCACGGATGCGGCCAGCGCGCTCTCCTGCGCGGCGATCTCCTCCAGCGCGGCGTTCAGCTCACCCACGTAGTCCGCCAGCTCCGCCTTCAGCTCGTCCAGCGCCTGCACCTTCTCCTCGTCGGTCATGGCGCCGTCCGCCGCGTTGACGATGGCGTCGATGTCGCTGTAAATCTCCTCAATCTGCATCCGGGAATCGTCCGTCAGGATCTCCGGGGTCTTCATCTCGGGAACGACCACCAGCGTCGGGCCGCTCTCCGTGGTCGCAGCGGGCGCGTCGGTCGCAGCGGGCGCTTCCGTTGCAGCGGGGGTCTGCGCATCGACAGTCGCTGCGGTGGGCACAACCTCGCCGCCCAGCTCCACGATGCGGCTCTCGGCGGTCTCGATGGCTGCATTCAGCTCGGCGATTCTGCCCTCCGCCTCAACGGCGTAGGCTTCCAGTTCGCCGATGCGCTTCTGATATTCCCCGGCGGCGGTCTCCATCGTGGCGATGGTGTACTGCGCCGTCTGCTGCTCAGTGGCAAGCTGCTGCGCCTGGGTCTGCGCATCCGCAAGCTGGCCCGTCAGAGACTCGTTGCTGCTGGCCGCCTCGGTCAGCTGGCTTTCCAGCTCGGTGACCTTTGCCTCCGCCTCGGTGGCGCGGGTCTCCAGCTCGGCGGCGCGCGTCTCCTGCTCGCTCGCCTTCGCCTCCGCCTCGGTCAGCTGCGTTTCAAGGGAGGCTTTGTCCTCGTTCGCCTGCGCAAGCTCGGTTTCCAGACTCGCGCTGCTCTGCTCGAGCGCCGCAAGCTGTTCGCTCACCAGTTTATACTCGCTGTCCAACGTCTCATAGCTCTCCTGCTGCGTCGCCAGCTGGGTGTTGACCGTTGCCAGCGCTTCCTTGGAAGTGGACAGCTTGCCGTTGATGATGATGACTGCCGCGATTGCCAGAACCAGCAAAATCGCCAGTACGACAAGCCAGACCTTGTTCTTGCGATCCATGGATAAGCCTCCTAACCCTTTCACGTATATGTAGTAATTATAACATAAGTCCCTTCATCTGAACAGCCCTTCCCGGGAAAAACTTCCATCGGGAAGGGCGTTCCTTTCCAAAACTTTACTGTCCCGCGGCGGTCTCAGCCTCGGAACCGGCGGCCTCCATCAGCACGGTGGTCTGCTGCATGCCGATGATCTTCCATTCGCCGCCCACCTTGACCAGCGTGATGTCATAGCGGCCGCCCTGCCAGGAGGGCACCGTTTCGGAGGCCTCGCTCCTGCGGCTGGAGATCACCGTGCCGGTGATGGACGGCACGCGCTCCACCACCGTGCAGGTGGCGTAGTTGTCCCAGGGCCAGGCCCAGAGCTTCTCGATCTTGAGGTCATACTCGAAGTCGGTGATGGTGTAGTCGTCGTAGACGCTGGTGCCGTCGAAGGCGCCCTCCAGCGCGCGGTCGGCGCTGAGGAAGTCGGCGTGGAAGTAGAAGTTCAGATCCTCCGCGTCCTCCTGGGTCAGGATCACGCTGGCGCGCTTCTCCAGGCCGTCGGTGAGGATGATGTAGATGTTGGCCGTGTTCAGGCACATATAGAAGCCGCACACCAGGACGCCGCAAAGGATGCACAGCAGGATCAGCCGGGAGGCGATGAACCAGACCAGCCTGCGAAGGTGGAGCACTTTTGCATTTCCCCTTTTGTCTTTTGATGCTTTGTTTTATTCGGATTCCAGGATCTGGCGCAGCTGCTGGATCATCTGCTCGTCGGTGAGGCGGAACTTGAACACGACCCTTCGGGAGGCGTCCATGTTCTCGGTGCCGTCGGCGGTGAAGATGCGATCGCTGTAACTGCGGCCGTTGACGGTGACCACCGGTCGGAGCGTATTTTTGACGTCTGCCGAGATCGCGCGGCAGCTATCGCCCAGCACATAGCTGGCCACGGCCAGCGCGCGCTGCTGGGACAGCTCCAGGTTGGTCAGATACCCGCCCACGGAGTCCGTGTGGCCCTCGATGATGATCTCGGAGACGTACTCCCTGTACTCCTGGGAGAAGAGCACGTCCAGATACACCGGCAGGAAGTCGTCCACGAAGCGCTTGCCCGCATCGGTGAGCT
>CAMBWJ010000237.1 GCA_945871545.1 uncultured Clostridia bacterium
AGCTCAGGAAATGCGGCGCAGACTTCAGCGCGACTCTGATCCGCGAGACGCTGGACGCGCTGGATCCCATGGAGGAGCTGGTGGACGTGCTGCGCCGGGCCATCGATCCCAACGCACCCATCTCCGTCAAGGACGGCGGCATGATTCAGCAGGGCTACAGCGCCGAGCTGGACGAGCTGCGCGACGTGTCCGAGAACGGAAGAGAATACCTCGCCCGGATGGAGCAGAAGGAGCGCGAGGAGACCGGCATCAAGAACCTGAAGATCGGCTACAACCGGGTCTTCGGCTATTACATCGAGGTCACCAAGTCCTTCTACGACCAGGTGCCCTACCGCTACACCCGCAAACAGACCCTCGCCAACGCCGAGCGCTTCATCACCGAGGAGCTCAAGGAGCTGGAGAACAGGATCCTCGGCGCGCAGGAGAGCGCTGTGCGGCTGGAGTACGAGCTGTTCTGCGAGATTCGCGCGACGCTCAAGGAGCTGCTGCCGCGGCTCCAGCAGACCGCCCAGGCTATGAAGACGCTGGATGCGCTGCTGTCGCTTGCCAAGGTCGCCTCGGACTACAACTACGTCCGCCCGGCGATCAACGACGAGGGTCGCTACGAGATCAGCGGCGGCCGGCATCCGGTGGTGGAGGACTCCATCGGCCGGGAGAAGTTCGGGCCCAACGACACCAGTCTGGACGCGGAGCACCGGGTCATGATCATCACCGGCCCCAACATGGCGGGCAAGTCCACCTACATGCGGCAGGTGGCGCTGATCGTGCTGATGGCTCACATCGGCTCCTTTGTGCCCGCTGAAAGCGCGGACGTTGCCCTGACCGACCGCATCTTCACCCGCATCGGCGCGTCGGACGACCTCTACGGCGGCCAGTCCACCTTCATGGTGGAGATGAGCGAGATGGCCACCATCCTGAAGTTCGCCACGCCCAAGAGCCTGCTGATTCTGGACGAGGTGGGCCGCGGCACCTCCACCTTCGACGGCCTGTCCATCGCCTGGGCGGCGGTGGAGTACATCGCCGGGGAGAAGTGCGGCGCGCGCACGCTGTTCGCCACCCACTACCACGAGCTCTCCGAGCTGGAGGGCCAGCTTGGCGGCGTGGTCAACTACCGCATCACCGCCAAGGAAATGGGCGAGGACGTGATCTTCCTGCGCAAGATCGTGCCCGGCGGCGCAGACCGCAGCTACGGCGTGGCGGTGGCGAAGCTGGCGGGCCTGCCGAAGTCGCTGATCGCCCGGGCGCGGCAGATCATGGCGCGGCTGGAGGTGGACGGCCAGCTCAACGGCTCCATCGGCCAGAGCATCCTCGAAAAGAGGAAGACCCCCGACCGTCAGCTGGGCATTCTGGACTTCAAGCCCATGGAGCTGGTGCAGGAGATTGCGGAGCTGGATGTGGTGAGCATGACGCCCATCGAGGCGCTGAACAAGCTGTTCGAGATCAACGAGAAGGCAAAGAGGATATAGGCATGTGGGATACGTCCGTTGAAAAGGTGCACCTCACGATGGAGCTGAACAGCCTTGAGAATCTTCCGCAGCATCCGCTGCCGGAGAGGTACGGCTGGCGCTTCTATCAACCCGGCGACGAGCTCCACTGGGCGCGCATCGAGACCTCTGCGGGGGAGTTTTCGCAGATCGAGGGCGGACTGCGCCGCTTCGAGCGCGACTTTCCCGACCGGGGGCCGCTGCTGGAGCGCATGATCTTCCTCACGGACAACGGCGTGCCCTTCGCCACGGTCACGGCCTGGTTCGAGCCGGACGGCGCGGGACTATTGCACTACGTGGCCATCGACGCAGCCCATCAGGGGCAGGACCTGAGCCGTGCGCTGACGGGCCTTGGCATGAACCGCCTGCGTGCGCTGGGCCATACCTGCGCCCGCCTGGACACCCAGACCTACAGCTGGGTTGCGATCAAGATTTACCATGAATTCGGTTTCAGTCCCGTGATGCACGGGGAGGATGATATGCGCGGCTGGCGCATCGTCTCGGAAAAGACGGGAATTGACTTTGGATTGAACGAATGACGGGAGGACAACATGCCGATTCGCATACTGGACGCGGCCACGGTGGGCCGGATCGCCGCCGGCGAGGTGGTGGAGCGCCCCAGCTCGGTGGTTAAGGAGCTGATCGAGAACGCGCTGGACGCGGGCGCGACCTCCATCACAGTGGAGATCAAGGGCGGCGGCATCGACTACCTGCGCGTCACGGACAACGGCTGCGGCATCGAGCCGGGGCAGGTGCGCCTGGCCTTTGAAAACCATGCCACATCGAAGCTCCAGCGCGCGGAGCAGCTGGACGACATCCGCACGCTGGGCTTTCGCGGCGAGGCGCTGCCATCCATCGCGGCGGTCTCCAAAATCGAGATGACCACCCGCGCCAAGGGCCAGGAGAGCGGCGTGCGCCTGCGCATGGAGGGCGGCAAGAACCCGCAGGTGCAGGAGACGGGCTGTCCCCAGGGAACCACGCTGGTGATGCGGGAGCTGTTCTTCAACGTGCCGGTGAGAAGGGCGTTTCTGAAGAAGCCCTCCTACGAGGGCGGACTGGTCAGCGACGCGGTCTCGCGCATGCTGCTGGGCAATCCGGGGGTCTCCATGCGCTTCATCAGCGGCGGCAACACGCTCTACCACAGCTTCGGCGACGGCAAGCTGCGCCACGCGATGTTCGCGGTATACGGACGCGAGGCGGCGGAGAAGATGGCGGAGGTGGACGCGTGCGAGGGCGGCGCGCGCATCTTCGGCCTGATCGGCGTGGGTGAGCTTGCCAAGGCCACGCGCGCCCACCAGCTGTTCTTCATCAACGGGAGATCGGTGCGCTGTCCCATGCTCACGAGGGTGCTGGAGCAGGTCTGCCGCAGCCGCGTGACCATCGGCATGTACCCCATGTGCGTGCTGAACCTGGTGATTCCGGCGGGATCGGTGGACGTGAACGTGCACCCCAACAAGCTGGAGGTGCGCTTCCGGGATGAGGAAATGATGCGCGGAGCCTGCGAACGGCTGCTGAGCACCGCCTTCGCCGGGGAGCGCGTGCTTCAGATGGAGCGCGAAACCGCCCCCCAGCGGAGTGTGGAGCGCCGCGCGGAGCTGCGGGAGCTTCCGCTTGCCGATGCATCGAAGGCAGTCGAAGCGGCGAAGCCTGAACCCGAAGCGCCGAAGTCCGCAGCGACCCAGCAGCTGCAGGAGCCTGCGAAAGCGCCCGCCCCCAAGGCCCCCAAGCCCGAGCAGACCCGCATGGAGCTGCATGCGTCTCCGCGTCCCGGCGTGCTCCGGGAGAATCCGAACGTGCTGGACAATCGGGAGATCAAAACGGTGACGCTGCCGGAACACCCGCTGTCCATGGATCCGGCTCCTGCAAAGCGCGAACAAGCGCCGCAGCCTGCACCCAAAAAACTGTCCGCGAATAACGCACAACCTCCCGCGCCGCAGATCGAGCCTGCAAGGCCCGCGGAAGTCGCCGCGCCCGCGCCGGTGGAGGAAGTGCCCTTCCGCATCATCGGTGTGGCGTTCAGGACCTACATTCTGGTGGAGTGCGGGGAGACACTCCTGCTGATCGACCAGCACGCGGCCCACGAGCGCCTGCAGTACGAGAAGCTGATGGCCCGGGCCAGTGCGGGCACGGCTTCCCAGCAGCTGCTTACGCCCATCGTGATTCACCTCTCCGCTCGGGAGATGGCGGTGATCACCGACAACCTTGCGCTGCTTGCGGAGGCGGGCTACGAGGTGGAACCCTTCGGTGAACTGGACATCCGCGTGCGTGCGGTGCCGTTTGTGATGGGCAAGGCGGAGGTTCGCCCGCTGTTCCTGGATCTGATCCAGTCGCTGAACCAGCTCAAGGCGGCCACGGTGGACGCGCGCCGCAGCGAGATCATGCAGATGGCGTGCAAGAGTGCGGTAAAGGCGGGGGACAGCCTTTCCGATTCGGAGATCGCCGCGCTGATTTCGGACATGCAGAAGACCGGCGCGCCGCCCACCTGTCCCCACGGACGGCCCGTGGTCAAGACGCTCACGAAGCGCGACATGGAAAAGATGTTCAAGCGCATCCAGTAGGAGCAGTATGAAGCCTGAATTGATTGTGATCGCCGGGCCCACCGCGTCCGGCAAGACGGCCTGCGCGGTGGAGCTGTGCGGGCGCATCGGCGGGGAGGTCATCTCCGCCGCTTCCATG
>CAMBWJ010000238.1 GCA_945871545.1 uncultured Clostridia bacterium
CGGTGTTCTTCTTGAACAGGTAGCTGAAGTAGTGGGGATCGTTGTAGCCCACGGCATAGGCCACGTCGCTGGTGCGCATGGAGGTGGTGGTCAGCAGCTCCTTGGCCCGGGCGATGCGGGTGGCGGTGAGGTACTCGGTGAAGGTCACGCCCATCTCCTGGGAGAACACCGTGCAGAAGTGGTTGTTGGACAGCGCCACGTGGCTGGCCACGTCGTGCAGGGTGACGTTGGAATCGGCGTAGTGCTCCGCGATGAAGGCGCGGGCCTTGCGGATCACGCCGCCGTAGCGCGCCGACTCCTGGCTGTCGCGGTAGAGGATGGCGCGGCGCAGCATGTCGCGGCACAGGGGCAGCACCTCGTCCACGTTGAGCAGGCTGCTCTGGGCACGAAAGGCCTCGGGGATGACCTCCTTGGGTTCGCCCTGGCTGTCCACGATGATGCGGGACGCGGCCAGCATCATCTCCACGAAGAAGTAGTTCGCCATCATCACGGATTGCGCCGCCGCGCCGCCCAGACCCTCCACGTAGCGCGCAAGGATGCCGTCCACGTCGGCGGTGGTGGCGTACTTCAGCTGCTCCGCGATGGGGGCCGCGTCCAGATCCGGCAGCGTCAGCTCCGGCTCCCGGGAGATGTCCTGCGCGCCCATGATGCGCCGGGGATCGTTCTCCGCCTTGCCGGCCTTCAGCTTCTCCATGATCGTCCGCGCGTCGCTCAGCGAGGCGGGAATGTCCGCAAGGCTCTCCACGTCCGCGCCGATGGCCACCAGGAGCTTGACGTTGGCGCTGCGCTCCACGTCGTAGCGGGCCGCCTGGGCCAGACCGTAGGCGCGCTCCTCCAGATCGGCGGGGTTGTCGCCCAGCACCAGCAGCGAGAAGCCGCCGAAGCCCCGGCACAGGTGGGCCGCGCCGCCGCTGCCCTCGGCCAGGCGCTCCAGCACGCTCTGGGCGCTGAACATGGCCTCCTCGGAGTCCGGCTCCGGCGAGGGGTGCAGCAGCATCACCAGATAGTGGTTCGCCAGCAGGTTCATCTGCATGGAGCGCGCGCTCTTGAGGATGCGCTCGCCGTTCGCGCCGCCGTAGAGCTCGGTCAGCAGCTTCTCCTTCAGAAAGCGGCTGGAGGAGGCCAGCTGCTCCCGATAGGCGTTCAGGCTGGCCTGCTGGCGCTTGTCCTCCTGAATGCGCAGGGCGATGCGCTCCAGCACCGATCTCAGCTCCTGACCGCTCACCGGCTTGAGCAGGTACTCCTTCACGCCCAGCGAGATGGCCTCACGGGCGTAGGCGAAGTCGTCGTAGCCGGAGAGGATCACGATGTAGATCCAGGGCATGCTGCGGCTGACCTGTCTGCACAGCTCCAGGCCGTCCATGAAGGGCATGCGGATGTCGGTGATCAGGATGTCCGGCTTCACGTCCTGAAGCATGGACAGCGCGATCTCGCCGTCCGGGGCCTCGCCCGCCAGCACGAAATCCGTTTCGTCCCAGGGGAAATTGGATCGTATGCCCTCGCGCACCACGATCTCATCGTCCACCAGAAAAACCTTGTACATGCTCTGTCCCTCTCTCCTGCGTCGCAGTTTCCTTGGAATTTATGCCGCCGGCAGGCTGCGCACCGGCAGCTTCAGCGTCACCGTGGTTCCCTCGCCCATCCGGCTCTCGATCCAGACCCCCTGGGGCTGGTTGTAGTAGAGCTGGATGCGCTTGTTGACATTGAACAGGCCATAGCCCGCGCTCTCGCTGCCGTCGCCGGACAGCCCGTCGCGCACCTGCATAAGCCGCTCGTCCGTCATGCCCGCGCCGTTGTCGGCAACCTCCAGAATCAGCCAGCTGTCCTCCATGCGCCCGGTGACGCGCACCAGGCCCCGGCCCCGGCGGTGCTTCACGCCGTGGTAGATGGCGTTCTCTACCAGCGGCTGCAGCAGGAGCTTCAGCACCTGGCAGCTCCCCAGCTCCTCCGGGATCTCGATCTGATAGTCCAGAATGTCCCGGTAGCGGATCTTCTGGATGGTCAGGTAGCCGGTGAGGTGCTTGATCTCCTCGGAGAGGGGGATCCAGTCCTTGCCCTGGCTCAGGGAGATGCGGAAGAAGTCCGACAGCGCCCGGGTGATGTGGATGACCTCGCGGCTCTGGCCCGCCTCGGCCAGCCACACGATGGCGTCCAGCGTGTTGTAGAGGAAATGGGGATTGATCTGGGCCTGCAGCGCCCGCAGCTCGCTCTTTTTCAGGTTCTCCTGCTCACGGCGGTTCTCGTCGATCAGGTCCTGCAAGCGGCCCGCCATGGAGTTCAGGCTCTCGGTCAGCTCGTGCAGCTCCGTTACCGGCGTCTCCGGCGCGCGGGCCTGCAGGTCGCCGCCCGCCAGCGCGGCCGCGAACTTCTCCAGCCGCGCAATGGGCGTGTGGATGGCCTGGGCCAGCGAGCGCTGCGCCAGAATTGCGAACAGGATGGTCAGCGCCAGCAGCGCCAGCAGGATCACCAGCACCACGTTCAGCGTGGCCTGCAAGCTGTCGCTGGCCAGCGCCGCCGCGCTGATCTCCGCGTCGGCGTACTCCGCCAGCATGTCCGCCACCAGCGAGGATACGTTGCGCACCTCCTCCAGCAGCGCCTCGCTCTCGGAGATGGGCTGCTCGGTGCGGATCAGCTCACCCATGCGGTCGATGTAGTTCACCAGCGTGTCCATCGTGCGCCGGGCAACCACCAGCGTCTTGAGGTTGGCGGGGTCGGCGGAACGCACCAGCGCGTCGATCTCGCTGTTCACGTGCTCGATCATCTGATACTGCTCGCCGCCGTCGAAGGTCTTGTGTCCGGCGACCACGTACCACATCTCATCGGCGATCTTGGTCTGCACCAGCGGCTTCAGCGAGGACACCCGCTCCACCTGGTGAACGACGCCGTAGTAGGTCTGGGCGTAGTGCATCATCATGCCCAGGCTCACCAGCGCCGGAACGATCAGCAGGCCCATCAGGATCATGAAGGACAGGCGCAGCCGGTCGGAGATGCTCTCCCCGGCGTGCAGGCGCGCAAACACGCGCTCCATCAGGCCGCGCATGTCAGTACCCCCGGGGCGGAATCGAGTCCAGATCCGCGTCGAATTCGGTGAACACCCGCTCCTCGGAGTAGGTGCAGCGCGGAATCTCCTCGCCCGCCGCCAGCTTCTTCGCCAGCTCCATCACCATGTCGCCGATCTGCGGCTTGCACTCGATCACGCAGTTGATGCTGCCCTGCCTGAGCAGGTCGATGGCCGCCTGCTCGCCGTCCACGGTGATGATGATCACGTCCCTGCCGGGAACCAGCCCGGCCTCCTCCATGGCGGCGATGGCGCCCAGGGTCATGGCGTCGTTGTGGGAGTAGAGCACGTCGATCTGTTCATGCTTCTCCAGCAGCGCCTTCATGCACTCCTTGCCCTTCGGGCGCAGAAAATCGCCGGACATGCTGTCGATCAGGTGCAGGTTCTCCTGCCCCGCGATGGCGTCCCGGAAGCCCTCGGCGCGCTGCAGCATGGGCGTGGAATCCAGCGTGCCGGACAGCTCCACGATGTTGAGGTCCGTCAAGCCCTCGCGCTCCGCCTTTTCGATCAGGAATTCTCCGGCAGCCACGCCCTCCTGATAGAAGTCCGAGCCGATGAAGCCCGCGTACAGGCTCTCGTCCTCGGTCTCCACCATGCGGTCGGTGGTCAGCACGGGGATGCCCGCGTCCTTCGCCTCCTGAAGCACGTTGTCCCAGCCCGTCTCCACGATGGGGGAGAAGGCGATCACGTCCACCTGATAGGCGATGAAGGAGCGGATGGCCTTGATCTGGCGATCCTGCTTCTGCTCGGCGTTCTCGTACATCAGCGACACGCCCGCGCGCTCCGCAGCCTCCTTGATGGATTCGCTGTTCGCCAGCCGCCACGCGCTCTCCCAGCCCAGTTGGGAGAAGCCCAGCAGGATGGACTGCTCCGGAGGCTCCTCCACCGGAGTCGTGCCGCTTGAACAGCCCGCCAGCAGCACGCACAGCATCAGCAGCAGCGCCACAGACCTGCGCCTCATAAGCCCACCGCCCTTCGCAAGGATTTTCGTGAAATTTACCTTTACAACCATTATAGCACAGGTGGAAAGCATTTGCCAATAGAAATACAGCCGGGACGCTCCGGCGTATTTTTTGCACCCCTGGAGATG
>CAMBWJ010000239.1 GCA_945871545.1 uncultured Clostridia bacterium
CAGGCCCAGGTGCTGGACCTGCTGAACCACCTGAAAAAGAGCTCCAACGCCTCCATCATCATGATTACCCACGACCTGGGCGTGATCGCAAGCATGTGCAGCCGCATCCTCGTGATGTACGGCGGCATCATCTGCGAGCAGGGCACCGTGCGCGAGATCTTCTACGAGCCGCGCCATCCCTACACCTGGGGTTTGCTGCGCTCCATTCCCAAGATGACCGAGCGCAAGGATGAGAAGCTGATTCCCATCAACGGCACGCCGCCGGACATGCTCTGTCCGCCGAAGGGCTGTCCCTTCGCGCCGCGCTGTCCCTACGCCATGCCGGTGTGCCGCAAGTACCTTGCGCCAAACACCGTTCTGGGCGAGACCCACAGCTGCGCGTGCCACCTGCTGCATCCCAACGCGCCGAAAGTAGAAAGGGGGCTGTGATCCATGCAGAAGCAGGAAGCCATGATTTCAGTCCGCAATCTGAAGATGTATTTCCCGGTGGGCGGCTCCCTCTTTGAGAAGAAAAAGACGCTCAAGGCCGTGGATGACGTCAGCTTCGACCTCTATCCGGGCGAGACCTTCGGCCTGGTGGGCGAGTCCGGCTGCGGAAAAACCACCGTGGGCCGCACCATCGTGCGCCTGTACCAGCCCACGGCGGGCCAGATTCTGCTGAACGGCACGGACATCGCGCCCCTTACTGAGAAGGAGGTGTTGCCCTACCGCAGCCGCATGCAGATGATCTTCCAGGACCCCTACGCGTCGCTGAACCCCCGCATGACCGTGGCTAGCATCGTCGGTGAGCCGCTGCGCTATCAGGGCATGAACGCCAAGGACATCGACGATCGCGTGCGCGAGCTGGTGGGGTGCGTGGGCCTGAAGGAGGATCACCTCAACCGCTATCCCCACGAGTTTTCCGGCGGTCAGCGCCAGCGCATCGGCATCGCCCGCGCCCTGGCCAGCAAGCCGGACTTCATCGTCTGCGACGAGCCGATCTCCGCGCTGGACGTGTCCATTCAGGCGCAGATCATCAACATGCTGGAGGAGCTGCAGGCGCGCTTCGGCATGACCTACCTGTTCGTCTCCCACGATTTGTCCATGGTGCGCCACATTTCCAAGCGCGTGGCGGTGATGTATCTGGGCCACATCGTGGAGATGGCGCCGGTCAACGAGCTCTACGCAAACATGCTGCACCCCTACACCAAGGCGCTGATGTCTGCGGTGCCCATCGCCGACCCCGATGCGGCGGAGAAAGCCAGACGCATCGTGCTGCAGGGCGATGTGCCCCAGCCCATCAATCCGCCCAGCGGCTGCCCCTTCCGCACCCGCTGTCCCTACGCGGACAAGGCCTGCGCCGAGCAGATTCCGGCGCTCAGGGACATGGGCGGCGGCCACATGGTCGCCTGCCACAAAGTATGATGATTCGGAGATAAGTGAAAATGACTTACGAGGATGCGGTCTCCCGTTGCTGGCTGGAGGTGGACCTGGACGCGATCCGGGAAAACTACCGCGCGGCCTGTGAAATGGTGGGAGACGGCGCAAAGATCATTCCGGTGCTCAAGGCCAACGCCTACGGCATGAACGCCGTGGAGGTTGCCGGGGCGCTGAAAACCGAGGGCGCGAAGCTCTTTGCCGTGGCAAGCTCGGACGAGGCGGAGCAGCTGCTCCGGGAGCATTCCGGGATCGAGGTGCTGGTCATGGGCCTGGTGGGCGAGGGCGCGCTGCGCCGCTTGATCGCCCAAAACATGCCCATCACCCTGTTTTCTGAGACGCAGGGCGAGAAAATCGCGAAGATCGCCGCCGGGCTGAAAACGGTCGCAAGGGTGCACCTGAAGGTGGACACCGGCCTGCACCGCCTGGGCCTGGAGCCGGAGCTTGCGGCGGAGTATGCTGCAAGGCTCTGTGCGGGCGGAAATGTGCGCGTTTGCGGCCTGTTCACCCACCTCGCCATTCACACCGCGGAGATGGATCGCATACAGGTAGAGAAGCTCACCACAGTGCGGGATGCGCTTGCGCAGCGGGGCATCGAGGTTCCGCTGACCCACGCGGTGGACAGCATCGGCATGGTGCGCTACCCCGAATCCCATCTGGACGGCGCGCGGGTGGGCGCGTGGCTCTACGGCGTCACGCCCCGGCGCGCTCCGAAGCCGAGCTGCTGCGTGGGCCGCTTCGTGGCCCGCATCGCCCAGTTGCGACGGGTCGCAAAGGGCGAGCTGATCGGCTATGACGACGATTTCCCGCTGATGCGCGACAGCCGCATCGCCACCGTCAGCGCCGGCTACATCGACGGCACGCCCCGTGTGGGCGAGGGCTGGCAGGTGGAGATCCGGGGCCAGCGTGCCGACGTGATCGGCATCGCCTGCATGGACCAACTGATGGTGGATGTGACGGATATCCCAGGTGTTACCGAGGGCGACGAGGTCGTATTCGTCGGCGGCGGCATCGACGTGGAGGAGTATTCCCGGATGGGCCGCTTCAATCACAACGAGGCATGGGCGCGCATCGGGCGGCGCGTGCCCCGCATCTTCTATGAAAGTGGAAAGCCCGTGCGCGTGCGCGCGGAGCTGTGAGGATGGAAAAATGAATCGTGAGGAATTGCTGAAGCTGGTGGAGGCGAACTACGCGTGGACGGTGGAAAAGCGCCGCGCGCTGCATCGCATTCCGGAGGAGGGCTTCCGCGAATTCAAGACGCAGCAGCTGATCTGCGAGACACTGGAAGAACTGAAGATTCCCTACACCATCGAAAAGACCTGGGTTGTTGGCTTGATCGAGGGCGCGCAGCCGGGGCGCTGCATCGGCCTGCGGGCGGACATCGACGCACTGCCGCTGACGGAGCCGGTGGGCTGTCCCTTCCGATCCACCCATGAGGGCTGGATGCACGCCTGCGGCCACGATGTGCACACGGCGATCCAGCTGGGCGTGGCGAAGATGTTCGCCGGGATGCGCGACAGGCTGCACGGCAGCGTGAAGCTGCTGTTCCAGCCCGCGGAGGAGACCACCGGCGGCGCGCTGCCGATGGTGAAGGCGGGCGTGCTGGAGAATCCCCACGTGGACGCCTGCTACGGCCTGCATGTGCAGCCGTACCTGCCGCTGGGCACGGTGGAGACCCGCCACGGCGCGCTCAACGCCGCCTGCGACGAGATTGAGCTGGACGTGTGGGGCAAGGGCGGCCACGCGGCCTACCCGGAGAACAGCGTGGACGCCATCGTCTGCACCGCGCAGATCGTATCAACGCTCCAGACGCTGGTCTCCCGGAACGTCTCCCCGCTCAACAGCCTGGTGCTGACCTTCGGCACCATCGAGGGCGGCAAGGCGAACAACGTAATCTGCAACCACGTGCGCATGCGCGGCACGCTGCGCACGGTGGATCCCAAGCTGCGCACCTTCGCGCACCGGCGCATCCGCGAGATCGCCCAGAGCGTGGCCATGGCCTTCGGCGCGACCGCCGAGGTGAAGGTGCTGGACGGCTACAGTGTGCTGGTCAATCACGAGCGCGAGACCGATCTGGTGCTGGATGTGGCCAACGAGCTCTTCGGCAGGGGCCATGTGAAGATGAAGCTTGCGCCCAGCATGGGCGGCGAGGACTTCTCCTTCTTCACGGAGAAGGTGCCCGGCGCGTTCTACCACATCGGCTGCTCGCCCATCGACCGCATGCCGGCCCCGGCGCTGCACAGCCAGCACTTCTGTGCGGACGAGAGATGCATCCACCAGGGCCTGATGATGCAGATGGGCATCGTGCTGACGGAGACCGGAACTGAATTATAAACAAAAGAAACGGACGCATCGCAGATCAGCGGTGCGTCCGTTTGTATGTGATTTTATTCCAGGTGCAGCAAATTGAAATCGAAGGCCTTGGTGATGGGCACCCAGTACATGGCGTAGTGCTCGTCGTAGCCGGTGCGCACGCCGCGGCGGTTGATATACTCGGCGCAGATTTCGCTGCCGGGAACCACCTCGCGGATGTCGGGGCGCACGGCGGGGTTCATGCTGTCGCGGCTGGAGTCGACAATCAGAATCTGGCGCTCGCCGTCCTGCACGCGGTGATCCAGAATGGCCACGATGTGGCCCACGCGCAGGTCGGTCAGGGCGTAGCCGCCGGCCTCCAGGGTGTTCCAGAGGGCCTCGTGATCGTTGAGCAGGCCGTC
>CAMBWJ010000240.1 GCA_945871545.1 uncultured Clostridia bacterium
TTCACTATTATCGTAAATATTTCTCATTGATAATTACCTCCACAACTTCCGATTTGCAGATTTATTCGGTGCCATATTATCACATCACAGGATAAAATACAAGGACAGCCACAGCAGAAAACCACTGTGACTGTCCTGTGCGCATTGCCCATTTAAGAGGCGGGTTCAGTATTTGCCAATTACAGAATCTTTGCCAGGAATTCCTGCGTGCGCGGATTCCGGGGATGGTTGAAGATGGTGTAGGGCGTGCCCTCCTCGAGGATCTGACCGCCGTCCATGAAGATCACGCGGTCGCCCACCTCGCGGGCGAAGCCCATCTCGTGGGTGACGACCACCATGGTCATGCCCTCGTTGGCCAGGGCCTTCATGACCTCCAGCACCTCGCCGACCATCTCGGGATCGAGGGCGGAGGTGGGCTCGTCGAAGAGCATCACCTCGGGCTCCATGCACAGCGCGCGCACGATGGCGATGCGCTGCTTCTGTCCGCCGGAGAGCTGGCTGGGATAGGCGTTGGCGCGGTCGGCAAGGCCCACGCGCTTGAGCAACTCCATGGCCTTGGCCTCAGCCTCAGCCTTGGGCTTCTTCAGCAGCTGGATGGGCGCGACGGTCATGTTGCGCAGCACGGTCATGTTCGGGAAGAGGTTGAAGTGCTGGAACACCATGCCCATCTTCTGGCGGTGGAGGTTGATGTTCACCTTGGGGTCGGTGATGTCCACGCCCTCGAAGGTGACAGTTCCGGAGGTGGGCAGCTCCAGCAGGTTCAGGCAGCGCAGGAAGGTGGACTTGCCGGAGCCGGACGGCCCGATGACCACCACCACCTCGCCGCGATGGATGTCGGTGGAGACGCCCGCCAGGGCGTGAATCTTGTTGCCGGTATCAAAGACCTTCTTCAGGTCGCGAACCTGGATGACGGTTTCAGTGGTCACTGTTGCGCAGCCTCCTTTCCAGTATGCCCACCAGCTTGGTGAAGAACATGACCAGCGCCAGATAGATCAGTGCGACGGCGATCAGCGGCATGAACGGGGAGTAGGTGCGGCTGCGGATGATGTCCGCGCCCTTGGTCAGATCCGCCACGGCCACGTAGCCCGCGACGGAGGTCTCCTTCAGCAGGGCGATGAATTCGTTGGCCAGGGAGGGCAGCACGTTCTTGATGACCTGGGGAATGACGATGAAGCGCATCGTCTGCACATAGTTGAAGCCCAGACTGCGGCCGGCCTCGAACTGGCC
Source organism: uncultured Clostridia bacterium (assembly GCA_945871545.1). The sequence continues at coordinate 1,228 of CAMBWJ010000240.1, forward strand.
GTTGTCGATGGACATGATGCCGCCGCGCACGATCTCGGCCACGTATGCGCCGGAGTTCAGGCCGAAGGCCAGCGCCGCCACCAGCGTGCCGTTGTCGGAGGAGGCGAAGATGACGAAGTAGATGATCATCAGCTGCACCACCACAGGCGTGCCACGCAGCACGGTCAGGTACACGCGGCAGAAGCCGTTCGCAATGCCGAACAGCCTGCGGCCAATCGTCATGCGCGCGCCCTCCTTGGTCTTGTCGTAGGTGGAGCGCACCATGGCGATGACCACGCCGATGGCGATGCCCAGCAGACACGCAAGCAGCGTGATCAGCAGCGTCGTGCCCAGGCCATTCAGCAGATACCTCCAGCGGTTTCCCTGCACAAAGTTCAGGATGAAATCCGCCTTCAGGTTTTCAAACCACGCTTGCACGGTTTCTTGTCCTCCTTAATCCGTTTGTTTCCCATACAGCAGGAATAGGAAACGCCTGCGCGCTTCCTATTCCTGACACACCCTTGTCTGAAATTAAGCGACGATGTACTTGTCGATGATGGCCTGCACGGTGCCGTCCGCGATCAGCTCCTCCAGAGCGGCGTTGATCTTCTCGGTCAGCTCGCTGTCCTTGGCCAGCGCAATGGCGTAGTCCTCGACGGCGTACTCGGTGTCCAGAATCTTCAGGCCCTCGTTGGCGGCGATGTAGTTCTTCGCGGGCTCGTTGTCGATGACCACGCAGTCCACCTTGCCGGAGGTCAGCGCCAGCACGGCGTCGGTGCCGTTCTTGAAGCGCTCAACGCTGCCCAGGCCCTCGTCCTCGATGTCCCAGCTGCAGTACAGGTCGCCCGTGGTGCCCTGCTGCACGCCGATCTTGTGATTCGCGCCCTCGGCGAAGAGGTCGTCAACGCTGGTAATTTCGCTGTCTTCCTTGACGATGACCACCTGGATGCCGGTGGCATAGCTGGTGGTGAAGTCCACGCTCTGCATGCGCTCCTCGGTCACGGTCATGCCGGCCATGCCGAAGTCGATCTTGCCGGTGGTGACGGCGGGGATGATGGCGTCAAAGTCCATGTCCACGATCTCCAGCTCGCAGCCCAGCTTCGCGCAGATGGCCGCGGCAACCTCGGCGTCGATGCCCACGATCTCGCCGGTCTCGTCGTCGTAGAACTCGTAGGGCGGGAAGGATGCGTTGGTGCCCATCTTCAGGGTCTCGGCCATGGCCATGCCGGTCAGGGTCAGCATGCAAATCAGCGCAATTGCCAGGATCTTCTTCATGATGTTTGCCTCCAAAATTTGTTTGCCGGATCTTTCGCACTCCGGATGATGGGTGTATTATACAACCCATTCACGAATAATGCAATAGTTTCCCGGAATATTTAACCGAATATGCACAATATGCGAATATTCATGCATATATGCAGACTTTCCCGGCTTTTCAGGGGCAAATCAGGGCAGTTTTTCCGGTTTGGAACGGCGTGGAGGGGGTGCGCGGCGGCTCTCCGGGAGGATCATTCTGAATATTTATTCGGAATGAAAATGCATAAAAGGCAGCGTATGCATAAAGCGCCCGGCGCGATGCAGGTCGCGCCGGGCGCTTCCGCGGCGTGCTGCGTCAGTCCCCGTAGATGAAGCTGTGCAGCAGCTCCGTATTCTTCTCGAAGTTGGGCTTGATGCACCAGACGCCGTCGAAGGTGCCGGAGTCGAAGGTGCCGTCGACGGGCACGCGGAACTGCTCCACGGAGCCCATGTCCAGCTTCATGCCCACGCTGGCGATGGTCATGATCTCCGTCAGGCTCAGGTTGGTGTCCACATAGCCCATCAGCGTGGTGACGATGGTCAGCAGCGTTCCGGCGCTGGCGCCGTTCTTGATCTTGTCGGCGATGGCAAGAAGCACGGTGCGCTGACGCTCGGTGCGCACGTAGTCGTTGTCGATGTTGCGGATGCGTGCGTAGGCCGTGGCCTGGTTGCCGTTGAGGTGCACGCCCTCTCCGCTCTGCTCCAGCTGCTCCATGCCGGAGAGGGGCGAAAGATCGAAGAGGCCCTTGTTCAGCGCCTTGCGCTCCGCCTCGGTCACATCCAGATCCAGACCGCCGATCAGGTCGATGATCTCAGCCATGCCCTCCATGCTGATGAGGGCGTAGTCGCTGATGTTCATGCCGAAGCTCTCGTTGATGGCGCGGATGGTCAGCTCCGGGCCGCCCACGGCGCACAGCTCGGTGAGCTTGCGGTGGCTGTTGGAGCCGGGCACGGGGATCCAGGTGTCGCGCATCAACGAGGTGAGCTTCACCTGGCAGGTCGTGGCATTGATGGACACGATGATCATGGAATCCGTGCGCTGGTAATCGTTCTTGGTATAGGAATCGCAGCCCAGCAGCAGCACGTTCCACCATTCGCCGGACAGGCCCTCCGTTTCGGAGAGGCGCTCCGCGTCGGCAGCAACGGCGGCATTCCACTCGTCCTCGCTGACGGCGCTGGCAAAGCCGGTTGTTGCAGCCAGCAGCAGCATAGCGCTCAGCAGCAGCGCAGCGCATCTGCGCAGAGTATCTCGCATGGTTTCTTCCTCCGTATTGCCCGCAGAAGGGCATATTTATCCTTTTATCATGCCCTCATTATAGACAGCTGCGCGCAAATTTGCAAGCATCGCACAGAAATAATCCCTGCACGTCATTTTCTTGTACGAATCGCCGGAGAGCACCTGCACTTAGACGCGGCAATGCGCACAAAGTTCCCTTTTCGCAAGGGGGAATTCCATGGTGCACAGGAAGAAGCCTTGGGAGATGCGGCGGGATGAGGGCATCCCGCCCTACGGGTTGGCAGCAAACAAAGATGTTGAGGTTGGAGTTAGACAATCCCTCCGTCACGGCTGCGCCGTGCCACCTCCCTTTAC
>CAMBWJ010000241.1 GCA_945871545.1 uncultured Clostridia bacterium
GATCACCGACGGCCGTTTCTCCGGCGCAACCCGCGGCGCATCCATCGGCCACATCAGCCCTGAGGCTGCTGCGGGCGGACTGATCGCGCTGGTTGAGGAGGGCGACCGCATCGCCATCGACATCCCCAACTGCAAGATCGAGCTGAAGGTGTCCGACGATGTGCTCGCCGAGCGCCGTGCGAAGTGGGTCTGCCCGGAGCCGAAGGTCAAGACCGGCTATCTGGCCCGCTATGCAAAGCTCGTGTCCTCCGCAGACAAGGGCGCAATCCTTCAGTGATTGAAGCTCATAAAAGAGGAACCGTTCCTCGCGAACGGTTCCTCTTTTCATGTGTGGAAGCTGGCATAATCGCGGCGCAGTCCGCCATCCTAAGAAAAAACCTTCGGAGGATGGATATGGAAACCGCAAAGATTGTGCTCGCTTCGCTGCTGTCCTATGCCGCGCTGTTTCTGTCGGCCAAGCTCATCGGCAGAAAGCAGGTGTCCCAGCTGGACTTTCTGGACTACATCACGGGCATCACCATCGGCTCCATCGGTGCGGAGCTGGCGACCGATCTGAAGAACATGTGGAAGCCGCTGGTCGCCATCGCCGTGTACGCGCTGATCACCTGGCTGCTGTCGCTGATGAACCTGCGCTTCTCCCAGATGCGCAAGTACAGCAACGGCACGCCCACCATCGTCATGGACAACGGAAAGCTGTACCGAGGAAATATGAAGAAGGCCAAGCTGGAGCTGAGCGAATTCATGGTGATGTGCCGCCAGCAGGGCTACTTCGATCTCTCTGCCATCCAGACCGCCGTGTTTGAATACAACGGCAAGCTGAGCATCCTGCCCGCAGCGCAGCACCGCCCCGTCACCCCTGAGGATATGAAGCTCGCGCCGGAGCAGGAAAAGGTCTTCACCGAGGTCATCATGGACGGGCGCATCCTGGAGGAAAACCTGAAGCGCATGGGCCGGAATGCAGACTGGCTCAGGAAGCAGCTGCGCTCCCAGGGGATCGGCGGGGCAGGGGAGGTCTATCTGGGACTGTGCGATCCCGAATTGAACCTGAGCTGCTATCTGAAGGATTGAGCGACAAAGCCCGGTTCGATCAGATGATCGAACCGGGCGCAGTATGTGGCGCAGGCCTCATGCCATATGCGGTTTTGCGGAGATGCTCGCGGCTTCGATTCCCGGCACCCGCACGCACAGCGCGTTCGCCAGCAGCTCGAAGCGCGCGGAATCGGCGGAGAACAGCTCTCCGTCCAGGTTGACGGTCATGCCCGGGCGGCGGATGCTGAGCTTGCGGCAGCGGTGCAGCCTGCCCAAACCAATGGAGATATGCTTTCCGGCGATGTAAAAGGCGATCAGCAGCGCGATTGCGGGCTTGCTGACCGGACGCACGGTGACCACGTCGAACAGGCCGTCATCCAGCTTCGCGTCGGGCACGGCCTTCATGCCGCCGCCGATGTAGCGCCCGTTGCCGATGGAGAGGATCGAGAAGGAAATCTCCTCCTCCGGGCCGTCGTCAAAGGAAACGTGCGCGGTCATGGGGCGGAAGTCGCGGATCGCGTCGAACAGGCCGAAAAGGTAGGTGCGCAGGCCGGTGTACTTCGCCTTGTACTTCTCCGCGTTGCGCAGCACCTCCACGTCAAAGCCCGTGCCCGCGACGTTCAGGAAGTAGAAGTCGTTCATCCTGCCCACGTCGATGCGGCCAACGGGCGCGCTCAGCTGGCATTTCAGCGCCTCCACGGGGTCCTTCGGCAGCTTCAGCGTGCGCACGAAGTCGTTGCCGGTGCCGCAGGAGACGAACAGCATCGGCACGTCGCTGCCGATCATGCCGTTGATGATTTCAAAGAGTGTGCCGTCGCCGCCCACCGCGATGATGCCCTCGGGCTGTCTTGCGGCGACGGCGCGGGCGATGCGCGCAGCGTCCATGGGCTTGGTGGCGCGCTCAATGTTGTATTCCAGACCGTGCTCCTTCAGAACGCCCTCGATCCTCTCGAGCTGGCCCATGGCCGCGCCCCGACCGGAGGTTGGGTTGACGATCAGCGTGTACATTTGAAATCATTTCTTTCGTATTTAGTGGATATCCACCTTCAATTGTAAAGAACGAACGCGCTTCTGTCAAGTGTTGAGCTGCTCGAAGCGCAGCTTTATTTCCACATCTGCGCGCCTGAACTTCTCCCGCCAGTCGAAGTCCTGCCACTGATCGAGGGTGAGGAAGCTTCGCGCCGCGACCTCCGCAAAGCCGAAGGGCTCCGCGCCCATCCGCTGGGCGTGCTCGATCAGCGCCTCGATGTCGCTCTTCAGGCTGTCGCGCAGCTTCTCCTCGGGAATCCGATGATCCTGATTGCTCACCGAGAGCCGGATGGAGATTTCAATCTTCACCGGGTCGGCGCTCGTATCTACCTTGATCCTCGGCTTGCCGACGGTGTTGAGCTTGATGCACTCGTCCTCCAGCGTGTACCAGAACAGGTTCAGCGTGTCGGTCAGCAGGTTGGCCAGCACCGTCTCGCCGCCATCCAGCAAGCCGCAATACCTGCCATCGCAGAACACCGCCGCGCCCAGATAGCGGGTCTTGATGTCCGAATCCAGCTTCTGGGAGACCTGCTGGGCAGGCCCGGAGAGGGCGCTGGCGGGCTGCGCGCCGTTCTGCCCGCCCTCGCCGTTCTTCTCTTCATCGGAAAGCATGGCATAGATCGCCAGCGGATCGGAATAGACCGACTCCGTCTGGTAGTAGAGCGTCGCCAGGCGGCTGTCGGGCGCGATGCCGTAGTTCACGTAGTGCTCGATGGAGGCCTCGATGTCCGTGGAGAGGCGTGTGCCCACCGTGGGCCCAAGGTTCTCGATGAATTCCTGCGCCTCGCCCGCACTCACCACCACGTGCGCGGCGGTGAAGAGCAGCTCCGTCTTGGCGATCTCCCGAAACAGATCGCCGCAGTCGACCTGCTCCACCAGCTCCTGGGAAAAGACGATCAGCTTCAGCTGCGACAGGTTCAGCGTGCGCGGCACCGCCCAGTTCAGGCGCTCCAGCGCACGCTCGTAGCTCTCGCCGCGCACGGACAGGTGCAGATAATCGCCGCTCTCGCTGCCGCTTCCGGAGGAGCCGCCCTCGTCGCCGCCTCCGCCGGAGCTTTTGGGACTGAGGGCGGTGATGACGATCTCGCCGTCCTCCGATAGATCCAGCCCCATCACCAGAATGTACGCCTGGTTCTCCACCTGCCGAGACGCACCGCAGCCGCTCAGGCCGACGACGATGGCCGCAAGCAGCAACCCGCCTAGGATGCGTTTGATTCCTCGCATCTGCGCACACCTCCCTTCGCAAGCCCCGCAGCCGCCATGGTAACCAGCAGGAGCAGACCGACCAGCGGAAAGAGCCATGCGGCGGCAGTCCCCGCGAGGAATGCCTGAATGCGTTCGCTCCCGGAGAGCAGAAACACCCCGACGGCCTCAGACAGCGCCACGATCCACAGCTTCAGGCCCGGCAGCAGCCGCTTGACGATGCAGGCGGCGGTGACGGCCTCCGCAGAGAGCAGGTGCAGAAGCCCGCCGTACCAAGCGATCAGATAGACAAATTGCAGCGAAATGGCCACGCGGCCGTTGTTGAGAAGGATTTCCATGCGGGCCGGGCGCAGCAGCTCCGTGCCGACGAAGTTGGGGCTGAGCATCTGCAATAAAAGCAGCAGCAACGCCGCAAGCAGGCACGCCGCCGATCCCCAGAGCATCGGGCCGAAGCGCGCCCGATCCGGCACGGCAAACAGCCAGGGCAGGCTCAGAAGTGCCATCCTCCCCGCGCAGCGCAGCGCACCATTCAGGATCGAAGGAACGCCTCCGCCCAGAAGCGGGACAATCCAGCCGGGACGGTAGATCGGGATCTGCGTGAGCGCCAGGATGACCAGCAGAAAGCCGAGGATGTAGAGGCCGATGCGCGCATTGTTCCCGGCTGCATCCGGGCCAAGCAGCACCATCAGCGCCAGCAGCACCGCCAGCGGAAGCTCCAGCGTGATCACCGCCTTGTCGCCGATGCTGAAGCTGGCCGTTCCGGCGGCTACGTCCATCATGGCGGACGCATCCAGCAAAAGCAGAATTGCAAATACGATCAGGATCAGCATGG